>JAGZJH010000041.1 GCA_018365815.1 Erysipelotrichaceae bacterium | reverse complement strand
CTTTTTTTACCCTTTCCTTTTCCTTTTCTTTTTTTCTCTTTTCACATCTTTTCTATTCCTTTTTTTCACTTACTTCTACTTCTTCTTATCTATTTCGTTTATGGTTGATTTATTTAAATTTTGCTTTTTTTCTCCATTTCATTATTTCTTTAATGCTTTATTTCTTTAATTCAATATCTTATTAATTGCTTATTAACCACACCATTATCTAAACAATTACTTACTATTTAAAATCTTACAGTCTTATAATATAACCTCACTTTTTCAAAACATCTCTATACTCATAAATACATCTACTGTATTTTAATTCTATCCCTTCACGATAATTTGTATCAAAACATTTTCCATCAATTGTTTTCATCAATTCTTTTAACTCCAATTCATTGTTTAAATACAAATCTAATTGTTTTATAAAATGAACTGTTTCTATTTTAGCTTCTTCATATAATTCAATAAAACTCTCATTATGTTTTATATTTTGATTACAAGGATCAAGCCATTCTTGTTTTTTTATATTTAAAAAGTCGTAGTTTTCTTCCTTTATTGAATACATTGCAGTTGATATTTGCGGTGGAATTTTGAATACCTTTTCGATTTGAAGAACTAGTCTTTTTTTATAACTATATTTACTATATAGTAATTTTAAAGCTTGACGAAAATCATATATACTTTGTTTTAAGTCATAAAATTCGATGTTTTGCTGATATGTTTTTTTTATTAGAAAAGCAGTATAATCATAAATGGTTTGCATTTCTATTTCTTTAACATTCACTATTGTGGCGGGGTGAAAGTGTTTTATATCGGTATGTGCTATTTCGTTAAGCATTTTTTCATCGATACATACTTCAAAACGTTTGTGCCAGTATTCATAAATTTTTGTTTCAGGGTAGTGATTTTGCACACCGGAAAAGTAAAAAATATAAGGATGAGCTTTACGGTCTAAGAAGTAATGGGTTAAATAACCAATAAAATAACTATATAAAGTATCACTATAGTTTTCTTTTAAGTAAATAAAGCTTTCTTCAAAAAATTGATCGATGTTTTTATTATGCATCATATGTCCAAATTGTGTGATTTGGTGTCTGTTTTTCTTTTTTGAATAAGGTAGAATATGGTAATAAAAAAAATAATCCGGACCACTACTTCCTAAATTATAAGTGGCTAGATGATTTAAAATAAGTTCTTTTTTTAAATCATTGATAATTTCTTGTGCAAATAAGTAATGTGTAATTAAATCAGGCATCTTTTTTCCTCCAAATTTCTACAAAGTTTATTAAATTAATATAAATTTAACACTAATTACTTTGAACTTCAATCTAAAATATTGTAAATTAAAGATGGGAGGATCTTTTATTTATGAAAAAAATTAAATCACTATTTACTTTACAAGAATGGTCATATATTTTTTATGATTGGGCAGAATCGGTTTATTCTGTAATCATTATGTCAGCTATTTTACCTATCGTATTTTCTTCATTAACTGATTTAGCTAATATAGACTCGATTAAATCAACTACTTATTGGGGTTATGCTAATTCTATTGGAACTATGATTATTGCTTTTATGTCTCCAATTTTAGGAAGTATTGCAGATTACCGCGGATATAAAAAGAAAATGTTCATGATTTTCTTTATTATTGGTGTATTTTTTACCGGATTGATGGGCTTGATTCCTTATCATACCTTTGCATGGTTTATTTTATTGATTTTGTTTATTTTCTCTCTTTTTGGATATACCGGAGCAAATATTTTTTATGATTCGTTTATTGTCGATGTGACAGATGAAAAGAAAATGGATAAAGTTTCTACAACCGGTTATGCATTAGGTTATATAGGAGGAAGTACCATCCCTTTTATTATTAGCATATTAATTATTCTAAATGCCAATACTTTAGGTCTTGATGATTTTATGGCTGCGAAAATCAGTTTTATTATTACTGCATTGTGGTGGCTTGTTTTCGCAATTCCATTTGTCAAGTATGTGAACCAAGTAGGTGGATTAGAAAAAGAAAAACATATCGTCTTACTTTCTTTTAAACGGTTAGTAAAAACTTTTAAAGAAATTACACAGTATAAACAAGTTTTTATTTTTTTACTTGCATATTTTTTCTATATTGATGGGGTAAATACAATTATTAAAATGGCAACTACTTATGGAACTTCTTTAGGACTTGATAGTAATGGATTAATGATTGCTTTGCTTGTAACACAAATTGTCGCTTGTCCATGTGCGATTATTTATGGAAAATTATCTGAGCATTATTCGACTAGAAAATTGATTTCTATTGCAATTTTTATCTATAGTTTTATTTGTATATATGCATATTTTTTAGATAGTATTACTGATTTTTTCATTCTAGCAATTTTAGTAGCTTCTAGTCAAGGTGGTATCCAAGCGTTAAGTCGTTCATATTTTGGTAAAATTATCCCAAAAGAAAAGTCAAATGAATTTTTTGGATTTTACACAATCTTCGGTCGTTTTGCGGCAATTATGGGTCCACTTTTGGTGGCTGTTACAACTGATTTAACTAATGATACTAATTTTGGTGTTTTGTCTTTAATTGCTTTGTTTATTATAGGCGGATCTATTTTTATTTTTGGTACTCAAGAAGTTAAATGATAAAAAAGACATTGTAATGAATTAACACTTCATACTCAATGTCTTTTTGTTTATCATTTTTTTGGTATTTTAAATCAACGAATTAAACATTTATAACTATGCTTCAATTAAAAATGCTTTATATCCCCTTTTTGTTTCGTAAATATCAACTTTACAAGCCACTTCATAAGGGGCATGCATATTATGAACAGGTACCCCACAATCAATTACTTGCATATTTAAGTTGGCTAAAATGAAGGCAATCGTTCCTCCCCCACCAACATCTACCGCACCAAGTTCAGCAGTTTGGAAACTTACATCATGTTTTTCCATAATCGATCTTAATTTCGCGATGTATTCTGGATTTGCATCGTTGCAACCTGATTTTCCTCTTGCTCCTGTGTATTTATTAAAGACAATTCCACGCGCAAAGTAAGCTGAGTTTTTCTTTTCATAAACACTACCATAATTTGGATCATAAGCCGCTGATACATCAGAAGAAAGCATAACTGAATTCGCTAAACAACGACGTAGTTTTAAATCATCATAAGTGGTCGTTAAATTAATGATTTCTGCTACTGCATTTTCAAAGAATTTAGATTGCATCCCTGTGTTTCCATTGCTTCCAACTTCTTCTTTATCCACTAATAAACAACAACAAGTACGATCAACCACATCAATTTCCATAATTGCTTTTAAAGAAGTATATGCACAAATACGATCGTCATGTCCATATCCCATAATCATTGAACGATCAAATCCTAAATCTCTTGCTTTACCAGCAGGAACTAATTCAATTTCTGCAGATAAGAAATCTTCTTCTTCAAAATCATATTTTTCTTTTAGGATTTTTAAAACATTTGCTTTAACTTTATCTTTATCACTGTTTTCTAGAGGAATGCTACCTACTAGAACGTTGAGATTTTCTCCTTCTATGACTTTCGAAGCAGGTTTTGACATTTGATCTCCTGAAAGATGAACTAATAAATCAGAAATTTCTAAAACCGGATCGTTTTCATCCTCTCCAATCACAACGTTAATCACACTACCATCCGTTTTGCATACTACCCCATGCATTGCTAAAGGTAAAGCAACCCATTGATATTTTTTTATCCCACCATAGTAATGTGTATCTAATAAACCAAGTTCAGTATCTTCATAAACAGGGACTTGTTTTAAGTCAATACGTGGAGAATCGATATGTGCTCCTAAAATTTTCATACCTTTTTCTAGTGATTCTTTTCCAATAACAAATAAAGCAATCGCTTTACCATAGTTATTGACATAAACTTTATCTCCCGGTTTTAAAGGTGTTTGATGACTAATATAATCATTTAAGTCACGATACCCTTCTTTTTCTACCATTGCGATTGTTTCACTTACACATTCTCTTTCAGTTTTACATACTGAAATGTAATGTTTGTATCCTTCACAAAAATCAAATACTTCATTTAATTTTTCACCTGTATATTTTTCCCAAGCATTTTTTCTCATGTTTTTCCCTCCTTAATGTCTTTATTATAAACCTATTAAAATAAAAATGCTATGAAAACATAGCATTAATTACATCTAGTTTTTCCAACCATTAACCTAATTGTAGATGTTATTTTTTCAAACTCATCTAACGAAGCAATTCTCCAAGTCCAGTTGTGTTTCCCAACTGTTCCAGGACTGTTAATCCTTGTATGATCATCAAGTTCTAAAAAGTCTTGTAATGGAATAATCACTATGTTAGCTGGTGTATTCATAACTTCTTCTATTAATTCTAAATTAGATTGATAGATGTGATTTTCTTTTTTCCAAGTAAGTAGAGTATTGTTATCATGAGTTCCCGTATAGAAAATACAATTTTTAGGTATTTGATGATTTAAAAACTCATTATAACAAAATTGTAGGACGTTCATTCCATCTAAATGATATTTATCTTTTAATTCATAAACTTCCGGCCTTAAGCAGCCTAAATCTTCAACGATTATTTTTAAATCTGGATATTGTTTGAATAATTCATTAAACAATGCATCTCCTGGTGCTTCAATCCATTGTCCATTTTTTGCCCCAACAGAATCTTTATCAACTTCCCAATAAGTATCAAATGCTCTAAAATGATCTAATCTTAAAATATCGAACATGCTACAAGCGTGTTTAATCTTTTTTATCCAATAATCAAAATGTTGATTTTCTAACTCCTGCCAATTATAAATTGGGTGGTTCCACCTTTGCCCTTCTAAGTTAAAGTAATCAGGCGGTACACCCGATACACAAGTAGGTTGGTTATTTTCATCAAGTTTAAAAAATTGGCGATACGTGTAAACATCTTCACTATTAAATCCAACATAAAATGGTAAATCTCCTATAATTTTAATTCCTTGATTATTCGCATATTCTTTTAAATTATTCCATTGTTTAAAAAAAATAAATTGTTTAAAAGCCTCAAATTCCATTTCATCATCGTCAATTTTATGTTTCTTCCATGTTGGCCAAAGTGTTTTGTCATTTAAATGATATAATACTTTAAATTCACAAAAACTTTTTAACCACCAAGTTTTTTTAAATTGAGTAAACTCTTCACTATCTTTCATTGTAGTTTTAAAATTTTGATAGGCTTTTCGAAATAATTCTTCTTTAAATACTTTAACATTTTGATAATCAGCAAATGTTTCGTCAAAATCTTGTATTTTGATTTTATTTAACAAACCCATTTCTTCAAGGCCACCTAAATCAATATAAACAGTTTCACCGGCAAAACTGGATATTGCTTGATAAGGTGAAAAACTTTCGTCAAGTGGATTTAGTGGTAATACCTGCCAATAACTCAACCCGCTTTTTTTTATTAAATCAATAAAATGATAAGCATTTTTCCCAAAATCTCCAATCCCATATGAACCTGGCAAAGAAAACACAGGAAGTAAAACACCTGCTTTTTTCATCTTTCACTCCCCCTCTAATTCACATAAAAAGTGTCCATTAATACTTATCAAGGATAATGATATTATACATTAGTTATTTTATAATTGAAAGCGTTTTCTTTAAAATTCTATATATATCTCTTGATTAGCAATTTCTACTTTTGATAGTGTAAGAGGAAGGTTGATATTTTTAAAATTAATTAAAATTAATCGATTTTCTAATTGATACCACAAAGCAGGTTTTATCATCGTAGAGATAAAGTCAAAAAGATCTACATTTAAAAATTGATTTTGCAAAGTTCCTTCTTTAAAAATAATTGCAAGTTGATTTGAAATAATCATTAAATCTAAGGTTGCTTTAATTTTTCCATGTAAACCTTTATAATAAACTGTTGCCTCGACTTCAATTGATTCTTGAAGCTCTAATTGAAATGTTTCTATTTTTAAATTTAAATATTCTTTAACCAATTGTTTAATTGGTTCTTTAAAAGCATTTAAATCTTGATTAGTTATTCTCATAATTACCTCCTATTTTAAAAATATGTTGCATTTTTAAAATAAGACCATTAATTTTATGAGATATCTTTTGAATTAATGAAATCGGTTGTTGCAATCGATAAGCAACTAACTCTGCTTTTTGGCTCGTACTTTCTAATCGGAATATTATTTTTTCTAATCTAGTCATCGTGGAAAAAAGAAGTTTAAATGTAAAAATAAGATTTGAAATTAAATAAATGACAGCCATTAATAAAATAAAAATACTAATATATAAAACACATAAACAAAATTCTATCATTTTTATCACCTAAGTTTATTATAACATAGTTTTTGTATTTTATTTCATTTCGTGAACAGTAAAATTACATTCATATTTTAACAATATTAAAAAGTAAGTTGCCTTACTTTAATAAAAGTATCGTATAGTAAATGCTGAATATTAATAATTTCAGTTAACCGCCATAACATCTATTTTTTTGCACATACACATAAAATACAAAGAATAATGATACTTAAAATTGTAATGATGATATCAATAATAAATGTTTTTAAATAATTAACGCTATGTGATAAAAATTATTTTAGAATTTCTAATATGATTAATATTGTAAAATAACCACTTCTCACAAATATTTTCAATAACCATACTATTCATAATTTTTACACTACTTAAATCATATCCTCAATCACAACTTATTTTCACTTTTACTTAATTTTAAAACATCAACCTGACGGGGTTCGATAATTGTCGAAAACACAATTTGTGTTGAAGTATCCCCAAATTTTTGTAATTTACCAACAAATAAATCCAAAGCATGGGTACTGTTAAAAACAACTTTAATGTGCATTGAATAATCCCCAGTCACACTACAACACTCTATCACATTAGGGACTTCTTTAATAAATTGATAAAACTCCGGTTTTCGATTAGGCTTCATCGCCACTGAAATAAATGCTTTAATCGGACACCCAATTTTATCATTATCTAACTGACATTGAAATCCCTTAATATATCCGTGTTTTTCTAAACGTTCAATACGTGATGAAACTGCGGGTGAAGTTAAATTAACCGCTGAAGAGATTTGTTTAATTGATAATCTCCCATTATTAGACAATATATTCATGATCTCTAAATCAATTTCATCCAAGAAACTCCCCTCCTTTTGACATATCAAGTTTACTCCTTATTAAAATCATTTGCAATGCAATTTACTAAAAAATCTATATAATTTATCCTCTTAAATCAACCCTAAATATCGACAAGCATACTCAATTCCATCTTCTTGAACACCTTTGGTTACAAAATAAGCCATTTGTTTAAGTGGTTCAATCGCATTCCCCATAGCAATTGAATATGGAATTTTTTTAAACATCGAAATATCATTTTTCCCATCTCCAAAAAAGATAACATCTTCCATATTTCCTCCTACTTGATTAATAAAATCTACTACACCACCATATTTATCATCAGGTTCAAAGGCTAATTGATCCGGAAAATATCGCATAATTTTTGAAGCATCTACACTTTTGATTAACGCTTCATCACCTTTATGTAATTTAAAAAATAGTTTAAAACAATCTTGATTAATACATTCAAATGTTTCATCAACAATAACCGGCATTTGTTCAAATGCTTCTATTTGTTGATCACAAAGCATTTTAGAAGTTGCATATAAACAATTGTTTTGATCTATTTGAAGTGCAAAAGGAATTTGTAATTCATAAAGTTCTAAAATTAATCGATTAACAACCTCATGATCTAAAGGTTTAATGTGAACCACTTGATTTTCAATAACAATTCCATGTCCACCATCACATACAGCATATTTAATCCCAAGTTGATGTGTCACTTCTTGAATATGATGATAACTTCTTCCCGTTGCAACAGCGACCATATGGCCTTGTTCTTGTAATTTTTGAATTGTTTGTTTTGTGGAAGTTGGAATATAAGATTGTCCGTTTTTATCATAGGTTAATGTCCCATCTATATCAAAAAATATATATTTCATCTAATCACCTCGTTTTGTTATTATACAAACTTTGTATTTAAACTGACTAGATTATCATTATTTGAAAACATTTCCTAATTTTTGCTTCATTTTATACCAATATTGGTATAAAATGAAAATATGAGGAGTGATTAGGATTATGAACGATTTTAAAAGCAACTTACGTAAACACCGTAAATTAAACAATTATACACAAACTGATTTAGCCGCTAAAGTTGGAGTGCAACGTCAAACAATTATTCGTTTAGAAGCTGCAAAATATAACCCTTCACTTAAATTGGCTATCAATTTATCACGTGTTTTAAATGTACCGATTGAAGAATTATTTGTGTATGAATAAAAAAGGACTTACAAAATGCAATCAGTGTTGAATTTACTCACACTATTCATTTCATAAGTCCTTTTTATAATTTAAGTATTTGCTAAAAATACAACTTCATAAAGTTAACCTTTTATCCTAAATTAGGAACATCTTTGAACTCCACTTCATCTGCTTTTTTACCATGAACATCAAATACTACAATCGTATTCTGGCCTTTTTTCAACAATGGTGCAGGAAGATATAATGACACTTGTGGTCCTCGTTTAAAATAGCGTCCTAAATTAAAACCATTGATCCAAACATTTCCTTTTTCAAATTGTTCCAAATACATAAATGTATCTGCTATTTGATCCACTTCAAATTCACCCATATAAAAACTTGGTAAAGTTTCAACCATATGATCGCTATATTGAACTAAAGATAAATCGTTTAAAGGTAAAGGATAGATTTCAAAATGATGGATTTCTTGCAATCCTAAACAAACAGCTTTAGTAATTCCTTTATAATCATACAACTCTGGTCCATAATTAACACGCCCCATATTTTCAACCAAAATATCTAAACACACTGTTTCATCTTTTTCAACACTAATTTCAATTTTATCACTTGGACGATCTCGCTCAATATACCCCATGTATTTTTGATTAACATAAATAGTTGCACGATCATGTAATCCATGAATATTTAACTCACGTTTTTGAAATGGTCCGGCTAAATATGTACGATATAAAATAAATCCAAAGTTTTGTCCTAATTTTTCCATTGGAAGTACATAAGGTAAACGACGAACTTTGCTTAAATGATCTAATTGATCAAATAAAGACGCAAATTTCGTTAATTTAACTTTACCATAACTATAACGCGCTAAATTATGCACTTCGATACTATTAGTTTCAAATCCATACTGTTTTAATACCTTTTGACAAGCATAATACTTATCTGTCATATCCCCATTTTCATTTAATAAACAATGATAATCATAACTTGTCACTGTCGGTTCATATACTCCAAAGTGATTAGCACCATTATAGAAATTAAAATTAGTACCACCATGAAACATATAAAAATTGACATTACCATTCATATTCAATAGACGTTCTAATTCTTGTGCTGTTTCATCTGCATCACGTAGATGATGTTGTTCTCCCCAATGATCAAACCAACCGTTCCAAAACTCACCGCACATTAAAGGGGCATTTGGTTGAACTTCTTTTAAATGTTTAAAATTACGCTCACAATTTGAACCAAAGTTCACCATTTTATATAAATGAGGCAATGTCCCCCCATTAAGCATTGATGGATCATCACCATCACTGGTAAATAAAAACACATTCATCTTTTTATCATTGAAAATTTGCTCAATAGCTTTCATATATTCATGATCCATACCATAACTTCCATACTCATTTTCAACTTGCATCATTAAAATAGGTCCACCATTTTCTAGTAGATAAGGTCTTAAATGATTAAATACTTCATGAAAATAATTTTTAACCTTTTCTAAAAAAGGTGGATATAAACATCTAAGTTTCATACCATCATATTTTAATAGCCATGCTGGTAATCCCCCAAATTCCCATTCAGCACAAATATACGGTCCCGGTCTGATAATGACATAAAGTCCTAAAGATTGTGCAATTTCAATAAACTTTACAATATCTAATTGTCCTTTAAAATTAAACTCCCCTTCATATTCTTCATGTAAATTCCATGGCATATACGTTTCAACTGTATTAAATCCACAAGCTTTAAGTTTTTTTAAACGATCTTGCCAATATTCAGGCACTACTCTAAAGTAATGAATTGCCCCAGAAACAATCGTTAATGGTCGTTGATCTAAGTAAAAATAATCTTTATCATATGTTAATCTCATTTTTTATCCCTCTTCATCTATAATTTTTGATAATACATATTCATGATTTCCCTCGTCTTCTCTTTCTTGCCACAATCCATGTGTAAAATCAGGAATACTTACCACACTCCCACCTTGTGTAATCGATTGTTCTGACAATACTGAAATAGACATTAAAGTTGCCATATCATACACATCAATAGGCATCGGTTGATGGTTTTCAATACATTCAAAAAAAGCACTTAAAACTAAATAATCCATGCCACCATGCCCGCCTTTAACGCCATTATTTAAAAATTTACGCCATAATGGATGTTCATATTGAGGATAATACTCATTCACATTTCCCCATTGTTTTTGCCAAGTAAAGTCATGAATATTATCTTTACCATCTATAAAAATTGAATGATTATCTTCTAAATACATCGCTTTTGTACCTTGCACTCTTAATCCTCTTGAATAAGGTCGTGGTAGAGTTGTATCTAATGTAATCACAATTGTTTCACCATTTTGGCAACGAATTGATGTTGTCACTATATCCCCTTGATTAAACTTTTGTTGAATCAATTGCTGATCATCACTTTTATGTTGTTTTATATATTCATGTAATCCTTCTGATTTTGAAGAGATTGAACTTAATGATATTAAACGATTACCACGATTGATATTTAACAACTTTGCAATAGGTCCTAATTCATGAGTAGGATAGTTGTCACAATTACTATGAATATAATGATTTAAACGATAATGACGATTTTCCTTACCAAAAGCCACTTCCTCTCTTAAATCATGTTGATATCCCCCGGCACAATGAATAACTGTTCCAAAAATACCTTGCTTTACCATATTTAATAGTAACATTTCATCACGACCATAACAGCAATTTTCAAGTAGCATACAAGGTGTTTTAGTTTTTTCATACACCCTTACAAGTTCAAAACATTCGTCTAAATTACTCGCTCCACCCACTTCACAAGCTACATATTTTTGAGCTTCCATACACTCAATCGTTAAAGGAATATGACTTTTCCATGAAGAAGCAATAATCACCGCTTCTACTTCTTGATGTTTAATCAACTCATCAGCCTTTAACAAACCTAAAATAGCATGTCCATAATGATTTTCAATCACTGTTTTCATCTTCTCAACACGATCTTTGTATAAATCACATATCGCTGTAATTTCAATATTATCAAGATGTAACATTACATCTTGAATTAATGATTGGCCACGATTACCAAGACCAATCACACCAACTTTAATACGTCCCATGATCCTTACCATTTCATCACTTAATTTAAATCCAAAATCAAATAATGATACCCCTTTCTTTTTTTCTTTAGCATTATTTTATAATATTCTTTTAACTTCAACAAGTCTAAAAAACAAAAAAACAGACTAGAAAATTTATTCTAACCTGTCTAAATAAAAAATTTTTTAACGAAGAAAAAAGAGGCTAAACGAATAAGTTTTTTATAGTGGGATACATATTTTTAAAGTCCTCTATTTCGCTATCACCTCATAAAAGTATTAAATTATTTTAACTATTCTTTACCATCCCAACAATATGTGCATAGACACTCTTTATCAATCCCAATTGATTCAAGCATATCATCTAAACGGTGGAATTTTAATGATGTGAAGTTTAGTTTTTTACATATATCATCAATCATTAATTGGTATCTTTCACTATTTGGATCAGCATATTCACTTAAATATTTTTCATATCCTTCGCCTTCTCTTTCTAAAATAACTCTTCGTGTAATTAGATCTAATTCAGAACTAGAACGTGAGAAGTTTAAATACTTACAACCAAATAATAAAGGTGGACAAGCCGGACGAACGTGAACTTCTTTTGCTCCTGAATTGTATAAAAACTCAGTTGTTTCTCCTAATTGTGTTCCTCGTACAATTGAATCATCAATTAATAATAAACTTTTATCTTTGATAAGTTCTCTTACCGGAATTAATTTCATTTTCGCAATTAAATTACGTTGTCCTTGATGAGTTGGCATAAATGAACGTGGCCAAGTAGGCGTATATTTAATAAACGGTCTTGCAAACGGATAACCCGAACGATTAGCATAACCAATAGCATGTGGAATTCCCGAATCAGGAACACCAGCAACAATATCTGGTTTCACATCATCACGAGAGGCTAAAATATCACCACATCGATAACGCATTTGTTCAACATTAACTCCCTCATAAGTTGAAGTTGGATAACCATAATATACCCATAAAAAAGAACACATTTTCATTTTTTGACGATTAGGTTCTTGTAATACTTCTAAATACTCAGGTGTCATAAACACAATTTCAGCCGGCCCTAAATCTTTATAATGTTGATACCCTAAATTTAAAAACGCTGAACTTTCAAAAGTAGCACACATTGCTCCTTCTTTTTTACCAATAATTAAAGGTGTACGACCAAATAAATCTCGTGCCCCATAAATTCCTTTTGATGTCATAATCATTAAAGTCATCGATCCATGAACACGTTTTTGAACATATTTTATTCCTTCTAAAATCGATTCTTTTTGATCAATCATCGCAGCAATTAACTCAGTTGGATTGATCTCATGTCCACTCATCTCCAAAAAATGCGTATGTCCATTTTCAAAACATTCTTTAATTAACTCTTCTTTGTTGTTAATACGTCCTACAGTAGTAATCGCATAAGATCCTAAATGAGAATTAACGACTAATGGTTGTGGCTCATGATCTGAAATACAACCAATACCAATATTTCCTGCAAAATCTTCTAAATCCTTATCAAACTTAGTTCTAAATGGAGTATTTTCAATATTATGAATAGATTTTTTAAATCCATTTTTCCCATAAATTGCCATTCCCCCACGTCTTGTACCTAAATGAGAATGATAATCAGTTCCAAAAAACACATCTAATACACAATCTGACTTCGAAGCTACACCAAAAATTCCACTCATATTCTTCTCCTTTTTAACAATCAAATATTTATTTATTAATTAAAAATACAGTGTTATTTTAGTTTATTTAATCAATATTGTCTACCTAAAACCTAAAAAAATATCGATTTTCATCATTCTATGATATAATTAAAAAAATATTAAACAAAGAAAGGGATTACAATGATAACAACAAGATTAATTCAAGAAAATGAAATTAACATACTTTATGACATGATTTTAAAACTTGCTCACTATTTAGGTGACGAAATTGAAATGACACCCACTCAACTACATGATTCTATTTTTAAAGATCACTTATGCAATGCAGTTATCAGTTTTAAAGATGATATGCCCGTAGGCATGGGCTTTTATTATTATACCTTTTCAACAATGACCGGCAAAAAAGGAATGTATTTACTAGATTTATTTGTAGATGAAAAAGCACGTCATCAAGGGGTAGGAAAAAGTATTTTTAAAGCATTGGCTAAAGTCGCTTTAGAAAATGATTGTAAACGTATTGACTGGGATTGTTTAAAATGGAATGAAGGAAGTATTAAAATGTATGAAACAATGTCACCTCAGCTAAGAGATGATCATCATTTCTTTAGACTAGATTTTAATCAAATTCAACAATTAGCAAAATAGAGGCCTATGCCCCTATTTCATATGATAAAACTAGAACTCATGACAATAATGTTTCTAGTTTTTTATTTTTTAATTTTACTAAAGTTATTATTAAGAATAATGGAAATAAAATTGCAACAGCTAATCCTAACTTCAATTCACCACTATATTCACTCACTACTCCAACGACACCCGGTCCAATGGAACACCCCACATCACCAGCTAAGGCTAATAAAGCAAATAAAGTCGTTGAAACATTAGGATAAATTTGACTCGTTAAACTAAACACACCCGGCCACATCATTCCTACACTTAAAGCACAGCCTAGTAAACTGATTAAAGGTATCGGTGATAAAATTGCCATCAAATAACTGACCACACAACCAATTCCACTATAGAATAAACACTTTCGTAAATCTAAGCGTTCCCCTTTAATACCATAAAACAATCTTGCATTTCCCATACATAACGCAAAAGCACAAGGTCCTAATAAATCACCCACTGTTTTAGACACACTAAGACCTAGTTCACAAAATAATGAAGACCATTGAGACATCGCTTGTTCACTGGCTCCTGAACAAATCATTAAAATAAATAAAATCCAAAATAATTTTGACGAAAATAAATACTTAAATGAAGAATGTTCTTGATTGGCTTCTATTTGATGAAGAGGAACTTTCATAAATAAAAAAGTATTAAACAAAGGCACCAATGCCCAAATAATCGGTAAATAAAACCACTGATTTAATCCAATTAAATTAAAATATATCGTTGAAAGTAATACTACTCCCACATGACCCCAACAATAAAAAGAATGCAACAAACTCATCGCTTGATCTTTTTGCTCACCAGGTAAACTTTCTACAATTGGGCTTACTAACACCTCAATCAATCCCCCGCTTATTGCATTTAAAATAGTTGCAATTAATAAACCAATATAAGCATCATTTAAAACAAATGGTAAAATTCCTAAACCAACTAACCCAATGGTACTTAGTATATGAGCTAAAACAATGCACAAACGTTATCCTAAATCATCAACATACCTTGCTGCTAATAAATCGACAATAATTTGTACAAAAAAGTTTATTGAAATTAGTAACCCTATTTTTCCTAATGAAATATCAAACTGCTCATTAAATGTAACAAATAATAATGGCATTAAATTATTGACAATCGCCTGTGTAATATAACTTAAATAACTTGCATATAATGTATGTTTAAAACTTACTTTACTTTTCCCCTAAAAATAATAACATATTTTCCCAATTTAAAACCGATTACTCTCTAATTTCACTGACATATTGTTCTGTATATCTTTCAACAATTAAATCGTAAATACGCATCACAATATAATGTGATATTTTTTTAGAATAGGTTTGTCCAATTCTAATCACACTATCAAATTTCAAATTAACCTTTTTAGACTCCATTTGTGTAATAAGTATCTTTTGACAAGGACAATGTTTAATATAATTTTCAATTAATGAACGTGTGTTAAAGTATTGTCCACTTAATGAAGTGACTATTAAAACATCATTTTCACCTAAAGATCGAATAAGCGAAAGTTGTTTCATACGATCAATAGGTACTTCACACATCTTTCCGCATGAAAATAAGTTCTTTTGTAACAAATAACCTAAAATTTGATGATGCCCATATCCCACAATCACGATTCTTTGACCTTGATGAATTATTTTTAATGAAGTATCGATTTCATTTAAAGAAGTTAGAATCACTTCATCAAATGCTTTAAAAATTAATTCATTGACTTCCTTTTGCATCGAAATTTTAGCACTGGCATGATGAATATCTTGAATATTAGATAAGCGTAAATTCTGTCTTAAAGTCGAATAGTTATCGTAGCCTATACGTTTACAAAAACGATTCATTGTGGCACAAGAAACATTACATAAACTTGAAATTTTTTCTAATGAACAACTTTCTACCTCATGAATATGCGCTAATAAAGATAATGCAATTGTATAATATGTATCTTCATTCATTGCATTATTAACATAGTTTAATAAAGTATAAATAATTTGTTGCATACAATCACCCATTTTCTATTATATATTAAAACCTTAACACATTCATTTTTTAATTGCATTTTAATTCAAAAAGTCATACTCTTTTATTATGGAGGTAAATTTTTTATGAACTATCATGTTGAAATAATTAAACCTAATGTTTATCGTATTGATGAATTTGGACTAGGAACAATGTATTTTATTCAAGGAAGCCAAAAAGGCTTATTAATCGATACCGGAACTGGTGTAGGACGTATTTCAGATTTTTTAAAAACTATCACTGCTTTACCCTATGATGTTGTCTTAACTCATGGTCATGTTGACCACACCGGAGGAATTAACCAATTTAATCAAGTTTACGTTCACCAAAATGATTTAGAACTTGCTTTATCAATAGATTTAAAAAGTCGCCAACTTTATGCAGCTTCTATTTTAAACACCTATCCTGACTCTCCCTTTAAAATCGATGATTTGATTGATTTTAAACAACCTACTCAATTAATCCCCATTAATGAAAACTTTACATTTGATTTAGGGGATAAAACGATTGAAGTTTACTTAGCTTCCGGACATACAAACGGATCAATTTTTCTACTAGACAAAACAGATAAAATTCTTTTTTCAGGTGATTCTTTACAACACTTAGAATTATTAGTCAGACCTAATCCATCAAGAAAAGAGGTCGTTGAAATATGGCTTCAACATATTAAAACAATTAAAAAATATCAAAACGATTTTGATACGATTTGCGGTGGTCATGAACCACTAGAAATTGATATTATTGATAAACTCATTCATTGTGGTGAAGGCATTATCAACAATACATTACAACCAATATACCAACAAATTCATATTTTTAAAGGTTTTTTCACAACTTATCAAAACGTAAACATTACTTATCAACCCATGGACGAAATTAAAGATTTTTAATAACAAAAAGCATTCCTCAAACGATCATCAAGGAATGTTTTTATTATGATAAAGAGTAGTGATATAATGATAACTATTTTCAAATTCTTCTAAATGATAATCATATCCAAACATTTAGCACAAATTTGACTTTCTTCATTCATCATTGTTAATAAATTAAAAAGGGCAATCCACATACTTTCATAATCTGTTGTGGGATAAGTTGTTAATAGTTATCTCCATGAATTAGCCTCTAAATACTTTTCAAGATATTTATAATACTTTCCTACACTGATTTGATAATGATATTCATGACCAACTTTCCATGATAACATCACTAATAATATCTCTCTGACATTTTCATTTAAATGTTTTAAAGCATAATTTAATTCAAGTCGTACTAATCCTTTAGCCACATAAGTTGCCACCCAATAACATTCAATTACAACAATCATAAAACTGTTGTTGGGTCAGTTTTTTGATATAATATGAAGAATCGTTTGCTACTGGAATTGGTTTAAAAATCACCACAGGATCATATAACACTTTTGCCAACTGATCTTGATAACAATATTTTTCAACCAGCTCTTCACTCATTAAAGTTAAATCAATGCGATTACCATCTTTAAATTGCATTAAATAAGCAAAAGTTTCACTGTTTTTACTTTCAAAAAGTGTCATCTTATTAGGGGGTTGCATAATGGCAACTTCACCAAAACGTTTGACATAATCATTATTTAAAAAATATTCCATCTGATCTACGACATATACAATATCAAAATCTTGTAAACGATCTTTTGTCACATTAGGATTCGTTCTCGAACCATGTAACATCACCGCTTTGATAGGGGATTATTTTTAGCTTCATTTAAAATTAAATCATACATTTCCTTTTCGCTTCTCATCATTTTCTCCTATCAAAAAGGTACCTTCGTTAAACTCAAGATACCTTACTTACGATGTTCATAAACTGCATAAGAACTCATAATCATTAAAAATAAAAATCCTGTTTGAACAAAATAAACTGTATAATCCATAATTCCATGAACTAACACAATGGCTAATGTGCCAATCATCAATGCCGATAATGATAAATCATTTTTTTGAAGATACATTTTAATTAGTGATTTTAACGATGCATAAACATAAGGAAATATCAAAGCCACTCCAACAAGACCATAACTTAAAATAGGATCTAAATAAATACTATGGGCATGTTGCGTATAAACGCCTCCATATTGTTCAAAAATATGCATATAAGTTAAAGGACCTTCACCAAAAAATAAGTGATCTTTAATACACTTAATAGCAACTTCCCAGATTCCCTGACGAACACCAAAATATTCCAATATATTATCTGTTCGTGGGAATACTTCAGGATAAATCAAGAAAACAATGAGACATACACACCCTAGTGCCATCATTAATTTAAATGCCCCATAACGTTGATCAAACAACAGTAATACCAAAATACCAAAACCAATTGCTGGCCAAGCCGTACGACAACCACTTAAATAAAGTAAAAAGAAATTAATTAAAATAACCCCTAAGTAAAAAAACACTTTAATATTCTTTTTACACCTTAATAATTTATAAACACTTAAAATCACAAAAAATTCAATCATAGTAGCATAATAATTTGCATTAAAAAAAACAGAATTTAACCTTTCATATGGGCCATCTAAAACCAATACTTCAAATTGATTGACCCCAATTGAATGAAGAATACCCGCATATTCAAATAAGCCATAAACAGCACTAAATATACTCATCACTAAAATAATATCCACTAACCATTCAAATAAAGAAAGTGTGATATGTTCCATATAATAAATGACTATGGATAATACACAAAGTACGATTATCGTACACCCTGCACCAATATAATTTCGATAAAAAAGTGACACTAACATACTAATTAACGAAAATAATAAAACATACTTTGAACCGGTACGATGTTGATAGGCTTGAATCATTTCTTTAGTATATAACAAATATAGACATTGTAATAACCAAATAATAAAGCATATATAAAAAGGTAAAAAAAGCGCTAGTATTGTAATCAGTAACATAAACTGATGATACTCGAATCTTTTTAAACAATTCATCACCGTTTTAATAATAACACCTCCATACCCTTGTGTTTTGACATACAAATTTTAACATATAATTTACAAATTTTCTATATAATCGATAAATCGACAAAAAAAAGATGAATTAAATTTCATCTTAAGCAATATCTGCCGTCACATTTTGTAACCAAGCTCCTGATTTATAACGTTTAAACGCTAAAATAATACGAATGACTTGTTCAATTTGAATAATGACAATTGTAAAAACAATATCGAATTTAAATACCCCCACCGATAAAAACGCTAAAGGTAATCCGACGGTATATAAAATAGCAGAATCTAATAAAGCCAATACTTTAGTATCGCCTCCGGCTCTAAGCATGCCAAAAATAATAGCATTAAATAAACGCAACCCTATTTTAATAGAATAAGCAAATAAAATCATCGTTGCCGCATTTTTAACTAAATGGCCTTCATTTGCATATAGAAGATTAATCAATACCGGCGAACTAATCACCATTAAAACCCCTAATACAATTGAAACAATCAGCCCCATTCCCATAAAATAATCAGCATATTTTTTAGCCTCACGAAGATTATTTTCTCCTAGAGTATTTCCAATAATACTTTGAACCGCACTGACAATCGCCCAAATAACCATAAAAAATAAATTTGAAATGCGATCTGCAATGGCTACTGATGTTACTGCATGAACTCCAATCATTCCAAATGCTTTAAAAAATAACGTTTGACCGACACCAAATAACCCCTCATTAACAACAGTCGGTAAAATACGACGAATGACTGGTGCAAAAAAGTTCATATCTACTTTAAACATTTCTTTAAAACTCCCAATAAACACTTGCTTTGTTTTAATTGAATAAACAATGTAACATAATGTTCCAAATCCCCTTGCACATAAAGTAGCTAATGCTGCTCCCGCAATCCCTAATTCTGGAAATCCACATTTTCCAAATATTAAAAAATAGTTAAAAATACAATTAGTTAATACTGAAATAGAACTAATCACCATTGTCACTTTTGTTTTACGCATACATCGATAAGTATAATTAAAACTAAAAGAAACCATTACAAATATATAACTAATACTTGTAATAATTAAATACTTTGCACCTTCTTCAATTACTGCTAAATCACTAATATAAAAACCACAAATCACTTT
>JAGZJH010000040.1 GCA_018365815.1 Erysipelotrichaceae bacterium | reverse complement strand
TTATTCATTTAACCTCTGGAAAAATAAAGGAATATTTGTTTTAACTCCTAAAGAAATAGATGCTTTATATGATGCAATAAGTCATGTATGTAAATGATGGAATAGTGCAGAATAAGAAAGGGATAAGATGGTTAATAGAGCAGTCCTGGTAGGACGAATGACGAGGGATCCTGAACTTAGAAGAACACTTCAAGGTGATGCGGTTACTTCTTTTACTTTAGCGGTAAATCGTAATTTTACAAGCAGAGATGGTCAACAACAGGCAGATTTTATTAATTGTGTTGTATGGCGTAAGTCTGCTGAAAATGTTGAAAGATATTGTTCTAAGGGAAGTTTAGTTGGTGTTGAAGGAAGAATACAGACACGCAGTTACGAAAATTCTCAAGGTCAAAAGAAATACACTGTAGAAGTTATTTGCGACGTAGTTCAATTTATGGAAACTAGAGTGGTAAATGAAGAACAGTCAAAAAAAGATATTTACCAAACTGATTATAATGAAAATAGTTTATTGCGTGACCTTGAAAAAGAATTTGATAATTCTTTAAATACTTTTGAAATTTCAGAGGATGATTTGCCATTTTGATAATTTATAATAGTATTATTTTTAAAAGACAGTAATTTCTGAATATAATGTTGTAATAAAAAAGCTAGGGAAATAGGTGAAATTCAACAATATTTTGGTTAGTAAAAGTAATGTTTATATCAAAATATTAGAAAATGAAAGTGAAAAAAATAAAATGATAAAAAAGAGGCAGTTTGCCTCTTTTTGTGATAAATATAGTAAAAAAATTGCACCTTTTAATTATAAAAACAGACATGCTATGCTTTTTATATAGTTCAACTCAATATGTATAAAGCAAATTGGAGAGCAGTCAAAAAAGACATTTATTAGTCTGATTATAAAGAGAATAATTTATCGCATGATCATGAAAAAAGTTTGATATTTCTATAAATACTTTTGAAATAGTAGGATGATTTGCTACTAATAATTTATGATAGTATTATTAATGATTAAAAATAGCGCACCAAGGTTTATTTTAAACATATTAATATATTTCCGCTGCTGCAGTAGTATGGGGTGAATAATATTCAAAAAATACTCACTTTTTCGAAAAAAAATTGTGCCTTTTTGAAATGAAGGATATGTTAAAATTAGTATAGTTAAAATTATGTAAAGAGACAGGGAATGAGAATGTCTCTTTTTATTTTAACTGAAAATAATAAATGTTAAGGGGTGAGAACGTTGTATGGAATTAAGTTGATGCCATAATATATTTGATTTTTGTTACGTATATGGTTATAAAAAAACAATTTTACATTAAATTATATTTTAAATGTATAATTTATGTGTTCGGTGGAGGTGGTTTGTTTGAATTCGTTTATTCCATGGATAGGTGGAAAAAAATTGTTACGTAAAGAAATTATAAAACGTTTTCCAAATGATGGTTTTGCAAAATATGTTGAGGTATTTGGCGGAGCAGGATGGGTGCTTTTTGATAAAGACCAAAGTAAAAAACAACTTGAAGTGTTCAATGATATAGACAGTAATTTAATAAATTTATACAGGTGTATTAAGTTTCATGCTGATGCGGTACAAAAAGAACTTGACTGGATCTTATCATCCAGGGAGATATTCACAGATTATAAAACGATGATAGATAACAATATCGGTACAGATATTCAAAAAGCTGCAATGTATTTATATCTGGTGAAAGTATCATATGGTGCGGGTCGTAGAAGATATGGCGCAAAAACAGGAATAAATAATACTAAAGAGATTCTATTAGAAATACAAAAAAGATTGTCTGCAGTTATTATAGAAAATAAGAGCTATGAAAAAATTATAAAAAGCTATGACAGTGCTGATACACTATTTTATCTTGATCCGCCATATTACAAAGCAGAACGGCATTATGATTTACAATTTACTGTAGAAGATCATGAAAAGCTTGCAAAAATATTAAAGGAAATTAGAGGGAGGTTTATTTTATCGTATAATAATGATTCATACATTAAGAAATTATATAAAGGTTTATATATCGAAGAAATAGAAAGAAATAATAATCTTTCTAACAAAAATGGTAAATATAAAGAATTAATCATAAGAAATTATAAATGTCAATAAAAATTACGTAATACGTAATTTTTTTTCGTTTTTCTATCCTGGTATAAAATAATGATAGAATTATTCCAGGGTGCATATGGGTGATTAAAATCTATTTATCAAAACTGCTGGGTGAGAGAAAAATGAGTCAGGCAGAACTTGCTCGTAGAACAGGAATACGACCGGCTACAATAAATGAAATGTATTGGGAGTTTGCAGAGAGAGTAAATTTGGAACATATAGATCTTATCTGTAAAGCGTTAGGGTGTAGGATTGAGGATTTCATGGAAGTTGTATATGAAAATAATGATGAAAAAATTAATTGAATGTACTCTGGAAATGAGTACTTTTTTTGCAGGAGGTAAAGTAATGAATAAAATAAAATTTAACGAAATTATTAATGAGTATTTATCTTTTAAAAGGATGTATGTTAGACATAATACTATGATTAGCTATGAGGAAAGGATAAATAATTACATATTGCCTTATTTTGCTGATTGTGACATATTTTCAATAACCAAAGAAGATATCATAAATTGGCAAAAAGATTTGTTTGAAAAAGGTGTGTCTATTAAATACATAAATAAAATTCGACCAGTGCTGCATAATATATTTTCTTATTTATGTGATTATCATGGCTGCGATAATAATCCTGTTACTCATGTTCCTAGGTTGAGGGATAATTCACCGTATGAAGAGATGGATTTTTGGGAGTTTGAAGAATTTAAAAAATTTGCTAAATCAATTGATGATCCACTTTATTATAGGTTTTTTATGTTTTTGTACTATACAGGTGCTCGGAAAGGTGAGGCAAGGGCAATGACATGGAAACAAATAGATTTTAAAAATAATTTGATTACTATTTCCAGAAGTTTAGAACGAAGAAAAGATAAAAATGGAAATTATATAATTAATAGGCCTAAAAATGGTCATAGCAGGACTATAATGTTAAACTCTGAATTAAGAGATGTGCTATTAACGTATTATTCAGAACGGAAAAGACATTTTGATTTTGATGAAAAAGAGTATTTGTTCGGAATAAAAAAACCATTGGCGGACTCTACAATAGAAAACAGGAAGAATAAGTACTGTGATAAATCTGGTGTTAAGAAAATAAGGATACATGATTTCAGACATAGCAACGTTTCATTGCTTGTTTCGTTGGGGGCAGATATATGTGTTATCTGTTCTCGTCTGGGACATAAAGATAGAAATCAGACACTTAACAGATATTCGCATATGTTTTCTAGTAAAGAAGGAGAAATCGTGGATAAAATTGATAATCAAGCTAGTATATATAACTCATATTCCGTAACATTGGCAAATATTATAGTAGATTTTTTAGAGAAAGTAAATCAATTGAAAAATCTTGAAGAAAAAGATATAATTATGATAGGGCAAATAAAGAAAATTATATAACATGTTTTAGTACATAACATGATGGAATAGGTGTACCACATTCTTGATCGGAAGTTTTGCTTTGATATGATATAAAGTAAATAATAATACCAGATAAAATGATTAAACATGCAATAATATAAATCTTAGATTTTTTCATAATGGGAAAACACCTCCTCTTTATTTTATTGTACATGATTTAAGATAAAATATATAGAAAAAGGTATAATCCTTAGAAAAAAGATTATACCTTATGTCAATTATTTTAATAATTTAAAATGGTGTCCTGGAGCTACAAAATCTAATAACATTAATTCTTCTGGTTTGATAGTTGCAACTAAGTTACGTTCACCATCATTAGGAATTTCAGTTAAAACAATTTCTAATTCTCCACGATAGTGAGCTAAATTATCATTAACAACTAATACATCTCCACGAGTAAAGAATTTTTTACCTGGATCTCTATAAGGAATAGATTGAGATGTAATATCTTTTTTCATACCAGGAGCAATAGAAGCATCTTGTACACTCTTTTGAGCTTTGAACCAAACACGTGGCATAGAAGAACGTAACATAAATGTAGAATGATCATAACGATCCCAATGAGGTGCATAATCATACATAATCATTTTTTCATTATCACTGATTCCTTCAGCTTCATCAACTTTAAGTTCAATAGCTTGTAAGTTAACATTTGCTAAAGCTTCAAGTTCTTCATCACTAGCAGGGTAGTTACCAATTAAGATGTCATCAACATCACCAGTTGCTAATAAATAACGAGCTTGTAAATCAATTGGTAAACCTCTCATGATTTCTACAGTTGGTAAACCACAGAATACTTGCCATGGCCCAATAGTATTTTCATTATTACTAGAAACAAAGGCAGCAGTATGTAAGTTTAATTCTTTCCAATAACGGTTATACTCCATAAATAAATCAAAATCTAAACCAGTATAACGTTCTGGGAAGAAATTATGGCACATAACCATTTGATCCTTGTTTCCACCTCTATTAATTAATAATTCAACACCCATATCCATACTTGCATTAAATTCAATTTTAATACCATATGGGTTACGAGTTAATTGGATATCACCTTGAGTACCAAAGTTACCATCCATTCTAATAATATCCAGTCCCAAATCAGCAAAAGGTTTTAAGTTATCAGGTGTAGCACCAATAATCTTGAATACTTCAGGATTAGTATCAGCGGCAACTTCAAAACCTAATTCATGAGCTTTAGTCATAAAACCTTTAAATTCAACTAAGTATTCTTCTCTCTTATCTTCAGGAATAGATAAGAAACATGTGAAAATTCTGCTGTATCCTAACTTAGCAGCTTTTTCCATGTATGTGTATACCTCTTCCATTGGTGATTTATCAGGGTATACTGAAATTCCAAATTTGTGCATATTCGTTTTCCTCCCTATTCACATTCATATTATAACAGTAATACTAGAAATAATTAAGTAAAAAAAGATTTTCTATAAATTTCTTTGTATTTGTAATATAATACACTAAAGGAAGGAGCATTGATATAAGTTTAGTTATATGTTTGTCGTTTATTGTCACATTTATATTAAGTCTTATTCTTGTTCCAATAGTCAGTAAAGTTACTAAAAATCTTGGAATTATAGCTCATACAAATAAACAAACAATTCATAAAGGAGTTATTGCAAGAACTGGTGGTTATGCAATTTATGTCAGTTTTCTTATAGGTGCAATGATTTTCTTAAAAACAGATATTAAAATTAATTCTATATTAATAGGTGGATTTATTATCTTTTTAACAGGATTCTATGATGATATTCATGATATATCACCAAAACTAAAAATGCTTGGACAAATTATTGCAGCTTTAGTAGTTATTTTTTATGGTGGGATTTCTTTAAAAGGATTTACGTTACCATTTTTACCTGATACAGTATCTTATATTATTGCAATTATCATAACAATTGCTTGGATTGTTGGTATTACCAATGCAGTTAATTTAATTGATGGATTAGATGGATTATGTGGTGGTATTTCTATCATTGTGTTAGTAACAATCTCATTAACATCTTTAACATATGGAAGAACAGATATTTCATCGTTATCATTATTATTAGCAGGAGCTATTGGTGGTTTCTTAGTTTATAATTTCCATCCTGCATCGGTATTTTTAGGTGATTGTGGAGCTTTGTTTATTGGATATATGATAGCTGTTATTTCTTTACTTGGATTTGGTTATAAGAGTTCTTCATTTTTTACACTAGGAGCACCAATTATTGTGTTAATGGTTCCTATTATGGATACAATTATTGCAATTGTACGTCGTAAAGTTCATCATAAGAGTTTTAGTGAAGCAGATCGAGGACATTTACATCATAAATTAATGTTTTCATTAGAATTAGGACAAACAAAAAGTGTTCTCATCTTATACTTCGTGACTTTCTTATTTTCACTTTGTTCTTATTTATACTTATATGATCGTATAGCAGCATCTATTCTATTTATAACTTTGATGGTATTATTTGAAATATTTGTTGAAGCAACAAGTATGATAGGTCGTAAATATAAACCTTTATTAACAATCGCAAATATTTTTATTAAAAGTGAATATTTGCCATCTATTAAAGATAGTAAACCATATCGTAGAGTGATTAAAAAAGTAAAAAAACAATACTTAGCTATTATTGTTTTAATATTTGCGATTGTTTTTTCATTAATCTTTATTATTGATAATAATCGTACTTCAAATATTAAACAAACTCCACCAAAGATTGTTTATGAAGCAAGTGAAAATGAAACAAAACTAATGAGTAATATTTACAATCAATTAACAACTGCTATTAACTCAAATTACAGAGAAAATATAGGAGAATTAGTTGGAACTTATTTTGTTTGTGATTATTATACTTTAACAAATAAGTCACTAGATCAAATTGGTGGTGTTAATTATTTCTATAGTGATAAAAAAGATGATTTTGAAACATATGCAAAAAATGATTATTACAAAGAAGTTAATACATATATAAATAATAAAGAAAATACTCAAGAAGTTAAGAGTTATAATATTATTTCATATGAACAATCATCTAAAGCTTTGAAAGGATTAGATGATTATAATTATTATGATTTAACAATTGAAATCAATTTTGGAGAATATAACTCAATTATTAAAAGTGAAACATTAACAACGACAGTATCACTAATAGAATAACAACAACGTTTTAGTGTTGTTGCATTAGAATAATAAAAGATGACGCATTGTCATCTTTTTAAATATGTTCAGTTATCTCAGATGTTAATAAATCAACATATAAGAAGAAAATAATTTGATTTTCTAAATAAACTTCAAAACCTTGGTTAGTTGATGAAGGAAGCCATACGTAATTATCAGATAATTTCTTTAAAGATAATTTATCATTCATTGTAATAATTGATAAATTGAATTGTTTCTCTTGTTTTTCAGATTTAATTTCATTTTTGATTGCTTCTAAACCATTACCATCATTTGAAAATGCGATAAGAATATCATTTTCTTGGATAATATTAGGAAGTTCATGAATTTCATCTTGACTTATATACATTGCTTTTTTATGAATTTTAAATAAGTTAAATTGTAGCATCTTTGAAGGTAAAGCACTTTTATGATACCCAATAATAATAATAGATTGAGCATTAATGATATCATGAGCTAATTTAGCAAGTTGAGAATAATCAAGAGAGTGTTTGATGATTTGAAAAATTTTAATATACATATCAATAGAAGAAACATTGTTTTCTTGTTTATCAATAACTTGTTTTTCATTTCTAAAAACATCAAACTTAAATTCATTAAAACCATCATAACCTAGTTTTTGACAAAAACGTGTAATTGTAGATTGAGATACATGATGATTAGTAGATAAATCAGTGGCTGACCTTCTTAAAATAAGATCAGGATTATTATAAAGTAAATTGTATATAACCAATTCTTTTTTTGTAAATGTTTCTTTTTTTAACTTCATTTTATCGAAAGGATTCATTTTTATCACACTCCATTAATCATTATTATAAAGAAAAAAACTCTTTCATGAAAGAGAAATAGAGTTTTTTAAATTAATTTCTTTGTTTCATTAATAACCCCTTGAATAAAAAGATCAGCATTTCCTTTTTCTAAACGAGAAATATATGTTTCGAAATATTGACCATAATCTTCTTTACATACAAAATAATTAGAATAATTTTCACAATAACCCAAAATAATAACAAGATGATTTGGAAAAGCTTCACGTATTCTCTTACCTAAGATTGCTGTTATATCGCCAGGTAAAGATATAAAAATAAGTGAACCAAGATGAATAATATGACTTGTTAAAGTTAATGTCATAGGACTTTTTTGAATTTTATATTCTAGATTGTGTAGTAAAGAACTGGCTATTTTTACAGATTGAGCATCTTTATTTTCATGAATTGTTTGTTTTAAAGATGGAATAATATTTCTTAAAAAATCATCATCTCCATGATATGTATAATCTGCTTGAAAAATCGAAGAATCAAAATGATTGATTTCAACCTCAAGTATTTCATTATGCATCATTTGTTTTATAATATCATTTGATACTCTATAAAGTTCATCAATACTACTTAATTCTCTATAAAAACGTGTTGAAACATCACCACAGCATCCATTAATAATCATACAAGGATATTCATAAAGTTCTTGATATTTTTTTCTAATTTGTCCTAGTAAATCTGCTGATAATAAGAAATCACTGCCATTTAATATTGTAGGATGACAAGCTAGAGAAATTAATGAAAAAATATTTATATTAGTTTTAGAATTAATAAAATCCATAACATAGATACTCTTATCTGAATAGCCATTCATTGTATTTCGATTACCATAAAGACCTTGAATATATGTTTTTTTAATCTTTAAAGTTGCATCTGTTAGAGTATGTAAAGCTTCTTCAATACTAGAAATGAATTGTGGGATAAGTTGATCATGTAACTCTTTTTCAACATTTGTTTTTTCAAAAAAAGATTGAAAATAAGCAGGTGCTGAATGTGTATGTATACAGCCAATTATTATATTATTTAAGGGTATATTATATTTCTTTGAAATAGCATTTTTTACTGGGATAATCACACTATTTTCAATAATTAAAGAATCTAATATTGACATAATCATGATTTGATTATCAAAAGATAAAACCGTTGTATTTATTTCAATGGGATCTAAGACTCCTTCTGATTTTTTTTTGCG
Organism: Erysipelotrichaceae bacterium; assembly: GCA_018365815.1. Taxonomy (GTDB): domain Bacteria; phylum Bacillota_I; class Bacilli_A; order Erysipelotrichales; family Coprobacillaceae; genus Beduini. The sequence continues at coordinate 11,468 of JAGZJH010000040.1, read as the reverse complement.
ACTATATCCAGCTATTGTTACACTATGAGTAGGTGTAATATCTTTTTTATTGTATCCTATTTTCATTGTCATCGACCTCCACACATAATATAACACATATTCTCAAAAAAATGAACGATTATTCAAAAAATACTTTTTTATCTTGCATAACCATTCATTTTGTGATACGCTATATTTGCTAAATGAAACCGGTTAACAAAAAAAGACATTCGAAGCGAGAGGAGAAAAATTATGGATACGAATTCAAAAGGATTTATGGCTAAATTTCAAGCAGTATTAGAAAAGTATGTCGTTCCTGTTGCAACAAAGATTTCACAACAAAGACATCTTGCAGCAGTACGTGATGGTTTAACAGTCTTAGTTCCAGTAACAATTATTGGAGGATTTGCAGTATTATTAGCAGCACCACCAGTAAGTGCAAGCATGGAACCAACAAATTTCTTATTTCAATTTTTATGTGCATGGCGTGATTGGGCAGCAGCTAATTCAGCTTTACTTATGACACCTTATAACTTAACAATTGGTTGTATATCAGTTTATGTTGTATTGGGTGTCGCATATCAACTATGTAAAACATATAAAATGGATCCAATTTCAAACTTGATTTCAACATTACTTGTATTCTTATGTATTTCAGGTGTTCCACAAGCATATGTAAGTGGTGAAGCTTCAGTAACAGCTATCCCATTAACAAACTTAGGAGCTGCAGGAATGTTTACAGCTATTATTATTGCATTAGCAGTTATTGAAATTACACATTTATTTATTGCTAAAAAATGGGTTATTAAGTTACCTGATTCTGTACCACCAAATGTTGCAGCACCATTTAACGTATTAATTCCAGGTATTGTGAATTTATTATTATTTATGTTTTTAGATAATATATGTGTTTCAAGTTTAGACACAAATATTCCAGGGCTAGTATATACAATGTTCCAACCATTGATTTCAGCAACAGGATCTTTACCTTCAATTTTATTAATCAATGTATTAATGACAATTTTCTGGTTCTTTGGAATCCATGGGGCTAATATGGTTGGTGTAGTTGTTACACCACTAACAACTTTAGGATTAACTTTAAATGCTGAAGCATATGCAGCAGGTGAAGAATTACCAAGTATTTTTGCGGGAGCAGTTAATAGTGTTTATGGTGGATGGATTTCATATTTTGCAGTTGTTATTGTTATCTTATTATTCTGTAAGTCTTCACAGGCTAAATCAATTGCAAAAATTGCGTCTGTACCAGCATTCTTTAATATTAATGAACCATTAATATTCGGTTTACCAACAGTTTTAAATCCATTTACATTAATAACTTTCTTAATTTGTAATAATCTTAACTTTACGATTGTTTATTTATTAATGGATAGTGGGTTCTTAGGAAGATTCTTTGTTCAATTGCCTTTTACAGTGCCAGGACCATTACAAGCATGGTTGGCATCAATGGATGCAAAATCAATTCTTGTTTGGTTAGCTTTATTAGCATTAGATATTGTTATTGCACTACCATTTATTAAAGCATATGATAAACAATTATTAGCATCAGAAAGTGCTGGAGAAATGAGTGCAGAATAATCTGCACTCTCTTTGTTTATCATGAAAGTTATTATTAATGCTGATGATTTTGGTTATACAAAGGCAGTAACTGAAGGAATCGTTGAAGGATATAAAAAAGGAATTGTCAGATCAACTACAGCTTTATGTAATATGGAATATGTTGAATACGGAAAAGATTTAATCAAAGACTTACCGGATCTTGCTGTAGGGGTACATCTTACATTAACTTTAGGTAAATCATTAACACAAAATAAAACATTAACAGATGAAGATGGTAATTTTTATAAACCTGCACAATTAATTCATCATGTTTTTGATATTGAAGAAGTGTATCAAGAGTTTAAAGCTCAAATAGAAAGATATATAGAGATTTTTGGACATCTACCTAGTCATTTAGATAGTCATCATGGTATGCATGATTTTAAAGAAAACTATATTGCGACAAATAGACTCGCTAAAGAATATCAACTACCAGTAAGAAGATATAGTGATTATCTTTTTATAAATGAATTTATAAATGATAATGTTTCAATTGAAGGTTTGATTCAAATACTTGAAAAATATCAAAATCAAGATATTGAAATCATGACTCATCCAGGAAATTGTGATTTAGAGCTTTATCAAAAAAGTTCATATTCATTAGATAGAGTTAAAGAATTATCTATATTATGTAGTCCAGGAATAAAAAAATATATAAAAGATAAAGATATAACAATAACAAACTATATACAAAATTGAGGTGTAAAAATGAAAAAAATAAGAATTGGATCAGGAGCAGGATATGCTGGAGATAGAATTGAACCAGCTATTGATTTAATAGAAAGAGGAAATCTTGATTATATTATTTTTGAATGTTTAGCTGAAAGAACAATTTCTTTAGCACAAAAAGCAAAACAAAAAGATTCTCAGTTAGGATATAATGATTTATTTGAGTATCGTTTTGGTAAAATCTTAGATGCTTTAAAACAACATTCAGTTAAGGTTGTGACAAATATGGGAGCAGCTAATCCAAAAGCAGCTGCATATAAATGTCAAACCATGGCTCAAGAAAAAGGTTTGAGCCATCTTAAAATTGCTTATGTTGAAGGTGATGATATTGGTGATAAACTCAATAAATATTTTGATTATCAAGTTATCGAAACAGGAAAAACTTTAAATGATATTGATGGAGAGATATTGTCAGCTAATGGTTATATTGGTATTCAAGGAATTGTTGAAGCATTGAATAATGGTGCAGATATCATCATTACAGGTCGAGTGGCTGATCCTTCACTTGCATTAGGACCACTTGTCTATGAATTTAATTGGGCAATGGATGATTATGAAAAACTTGGCAAAGGAACTTGGATTGGACATTTATTAGAGTGCGCAGGACAAGTAACAGGTGGATATTTTGCTGATCCTGGATATAAAGATGTTCCAGAACTTTGGAATCTTGGTTTCCCAATTATTGAAGTTGAAGAAAGTGGCGATGCTATTGTAACAAAATTACCAAATACAGGGGGAATCGTTACTACTGAAACTGTAAAAGAACAAACTTTATATGAAATTCAAAATCCTAAGGAATATTTTACTCCAGATGTTATTGCGGATTTTTCTAAAGTACAGGTACATCAATTAGAAAAAGATGTTGTTCAAATTAGTCATGCAACTGGACATAAAGCAAATGGATATTATAAAACAAGTGTCGGATATCATGATTGCTATATTGGAGAAGGCCAAATCAGTTATGGTGGATTAAATGCACTTGCTAAAGCAAAATTAGCTAAAGAAGTTTTAGAACATCGTTTTGAAATGATTGGATTAAAATATGAAGAAGTGAGATTTGATTTTATAGGAATGAATTCTCTATATAAAGATAGTATTTCTAGCTGTATTAATGAGTATACACCAACAGAAGTCAGATTAAGAGTTGCTGCAAGAGTCAAAGATATCAAACAAGCAGAATTGGTAGGAAATGAAGTCGAAGCATTATATACTAATGGACCATCTGGTGGAGGAGGAGCAGTTAAGAATATTAAAGATATTATCAGCATTGCTTCTATTTTAGTGCCAGTAGAAGATTTTCATATTACAGTAGGATATTTGGAGGTGTAAACATGAAACTAAAAGAAATTGCTCATTCAAGAACAGGAGATAAAGGGAATATATCTGTTATATCTGTTATTGCTTATGATGAAAAAGATTATGAATATATTAAAAAAAATGTCACATCAACAAAATTAAAAGAATACTTTAAAGACATTGTTCATGGAACAATCACTAGATATGAAATTGACAGTATTGCAGCTTTGAATTTTGTTATGGAAGATGCATTGGGTGGCGGAGTCACAAGATCTCTTGCTATTGATATGCATGGAAAAACTTTAGGCAGTGCATTATTAGAAATGGAGATTTAAGTATGAATATAAATAAGATAGTTATTGCTGGTGCAGGAACTATGGGATATTCTATGGCACAAATCTTTGCTCAATTTCATTATCAAGTCATGATTTATGATTTTAGTGATAAAGCTATAGAAAATGCTAAAAAACGTATCAGTGAAAATATAGATATATTAATAGATGAAAAAGAAATCACAAGTCAACAAGGTCAAGAGATAATGAGTTATTTATCATATACCACAAGTAAAGATTGTTTTAAAGATTGTGATTTGGTTGTTGAAAACATTATAGAAAATGTAGATATAAAAAAATCATTTTATAAAGACATATCTCAAATTGTCTCTGAGAATTGTATACTTGCTACAAATACATCAGGTATTTCTATTAATGAACTTGCTAGTTCAGTGAATAAACCAGAAAGATTTATTGGGATGCATTGGTTTAATCCTTGTCATTTGATTTTATTAATTGAAATCATAAAGGGAGATAATACGAGAGACGATATCGCACAAACAATCTATCAATTAAGTTTAGATATTCATAAAAAACCAGTTATTGTTCAAAAAGATGTTTTAGGTTTTGCTGCTAATCGTATACAGTTTGCTGTTTTAAGAGAAGCATTATTCCTAGTAGAACAAGGTGTTATATCTAAAGAAGGTATAGATGATGTGATGAAATATGGTCTTGGCTTCAGATATGCTTGTTTAGGTCCTTTGGAAGTTGCAGATCTTGGAGGATTAGATACTTTTTATCATATTAGTGATTATTTGATGCAAGATTTATGTGATAGTCATGAAATACCAAGAAGCTTAAAAGAACATTTTGATAAAGAAGAATACGGTGTAAAAGCTAAAAAAGGTTTTTATGATTATCAAGATGGAAACGATTTAGAAGTTGTACAACAAAGAGATGAAAAACTTCTTAAAGTTTTTGAAGCGTTATATAAATAGAAAACACAATAATAAGAACTTATGCTTTTTTCATCGTATTTTTTCCTTCCTATAAAGATGAAGAAAGCTAACTATATATAAATCGTCCTGGCGTATTGTAATTGATTTATTTAACTGTCGATTATACATATTTTTTTAGTCTGAATTTATGTCTGCCCAGTTTCTGTATCCCGTTTGCTCGATTGCTTTATCGTTGGATACACGAATTTCTAATCCTCGTTTGTTGACTATGGAAAACGGGACATAATCAAGGTGCATATGAACAGTGCCTATTTCATCATGATGAATATACGCCCCGAATACTTTCATTTGAGGATTACTGTCGATAAATTTTTTTAAAAATTCAGTATAGATTTCATTGGAAATATCACCTCTGATAGCATTGCTGATATTTCCAATCGATACTACGAGTTCATGAAATAGCTTTTCCTGTTTTGAGTTTGCTATCTTTGAGTAGTAGTCTTTTATTTTTCGATCGTTACGTTTCTGCTTGGCGTTGTATTTTTTGAGTGATGAATCAAAAAGCATGTGATAGATACTTCGAATATCTTCATCAAGCAGCGTAACATTTAAAAACGTCAGATCATGGTTGACGTTTTTTGTCGTTTCCTTTTGTGTTCGATTGTTGTGTTTTTGATTACCTAAGCCTTTTGTAATCGACATAGAAAATTCCATATTCATTCCTCCTTTATTAATAGTAATTTTTTTATTCTGCAATGAAACGATAAGGTAGAACATCAACGATTCGATTTTAGCATAATGGAATTTATACTAACAATCATCTTCATTTATAATTATAACTCTACAATCCGCACATCTATATGCTGTTAATTGTAGTATATTCCATCCTTTTTTTAAAAGAACTTCATATTCTTTTGGGTGATTTCTCCACATATGGTTTTTTTTGCCTTCCGGAGTCCATGTATAATCCCATTTTGTTAAATAATACAAAGATAAATTGTTACAAGATAGTATTGTTATTTCAAAGAGTATAAAGGTTTCTGGAAGCTCGGAAAATAAAGAAAAGGCGGATGATAAATATCTGAAATCTATTCTTGAGGACTTTTTGAAAAACAGTTTAGAACAGTAGAATGAATTATAAGGAAAGGAGATTTACAGCCTTTCACTTGTGAATTGAAAAAATATTTTCTTGACAAAAGAAACCGCTTACGATAATATTAAGTTGTAAACAGAAGAATTATATAGACTTGTTACTTAATCTATGTTATTAAGGCAAATTCTAGTATGGGTTATATGAAAAATTAACCTGTATTTGAATTTGCTTTTTTCTGTTTTATAAGGTGAAAGGGGTGTTAGCTATGAAATATGAAGATAAACAAATTTTAGTTGTTAAAAGTATTATTAATAATAATATTGTAATTGTTAGGGACTTCAACGGCCGAGAAGTCATAGCAATAGGCAAGGGATTGGGATTTAAAAAACATAAAAATGAGTTTGTTTATCCTCATGAAGTCATGAAAACATATGTTTTAGTTGGTAAGACAGTCAATGGGATGTTTACTTTGTTTGAAGAAGTACCATTCGATGTTATAGAAATAGCCCAAAAAATAATTGATTATGCCTCAAATCAGCTTGGAATCACATTTAATGTGAATTTATTAAGTGGTTTAGCAGATCATATTAACTTTAGTATAATGCAATACAAACAAGGATTACAGACCTCTAAACTTGTGAATGAGGAAGTCAAAAGATTTTATAAGGAAGAATATCTTATAGGAATATATGCAGTTAATTTAATTAATGAAAAATTTGATATTCAGTTACCAAAAGATGAAGCAACATCTATTGCTTTTCATTTAATAACTGCTACTGAGAATAAATCGAACCATCAAGCATTAGTAATTATGCAAGGTGTATCAGATATTATTAAAATAGTTGAAAAGCATTTAGGAAGTCAATTGAATGAAGATACATTTATTTATTCAAGGTTTGTCATTCATTTAAAATTCTTTTTAGGAAGTATTCTCAGTAACCAAATTGAAAATATAAATCTTGAACTTAATTCTATTTTTGTTCGGTTAAATACAAAGTATAAAGAAGTTAGAATATGCATTCAAGAAATCACAAAATATGTTTTAGAGCATTTTCATTATCATTGTAGAGATGAAGATTGCATTTATTTAATGATTCATATCGTAAGACTATATGAAAGAAAAGGCTATAAGGAGGATTAGCAAATGAGTAGAATTAATTACGATGAATTAGCATCAAATATTATAAAAAATATTGGCGGTGAAGAAAATGTAAAAATGGTGACACATTGTGTAACAAGATTACGTTTTTATTTGAAAAATATAGATACTGCAAAAGATGAAGAAATTAAACAATTACCAGGTGTTTTAGGAGTTGTGTTTGGAAATGGGCAATATCAAGTGATTTTAGGAGAACATTTATTTCCGGTTTTTGATGCAATTATAACAAAATATGCTATAGAAACTGAAGAGCCAATTAATGAGAATCTTGATGGTGATCTTATAAATGAAAAAAGAAATTTAAAATATTACTTTGAAAAAGTGATTACTTTTATGTCACAAGCATTGACACCATTTATCACAGTGGTTTATGGTGCTGGGATGTTAAGAGTTGTATTATCTTTAATATCGTTTTTTGCTCCTGAAGTGGACAAAAGTTCAACATATCAATTATTTAATTATATGGCATTAACTCCATTTTATTTTATGCCTATATTAGTTGCATATGGAACTTCAAAAGTCTTAAAATCAAACCCAGCATTTGCTATTGCTATGGCAGCTGCATTATTGTATCCAGATTTTAATTCTTTGATGGCAGCAGGTGAGCCGATTTCAATGTTTAGTATACCTGTTCATTTAGGAACATATAGAAATACTTTATTGCCAGGTATTTTTGCAGCAATTTTGTGTGCATATCTTGAAAAGTGGTTTTATCGTATTATTCCCGGTATGCTAAAATCTGTATTTGCACCATTGTGTATATTTTTGGTTGGTTTTCCAATTACAGTTCTTGTGTTAGGACCAGCTGGTTCAGTGGTTGGATCTTGGATTGTTACTGGAATTGTATGGTTACAAGCACATGCCGGTGGTATGGCTCCTGGTATTATTGCTGCAACTCACCCATTCCTGGTTATGATGGGAGTTAATATGTTAATGGTAGGACCAATGACAGAGTTATTGGCACGTGTTGGTTTTGACAGTGTATTTAGACCAGGTTGGATCATTCATAACGTTGCTGAAGGTGGAGCATGTATGGCAGTTGCTTTAAGAACAAAAAATAGTGACTTGCGTACAACTGCAATTTCTGCAGGTGTAGGAGCATTTTTGTCAGGGGTAAGTGAGCCGGCATTATACGGTATTAATTTACGATTAAAGAAACCAATGATTGGGTTAGTTTTAGGTGGATTTGTAGGTGGTAGTGTCGCAGGTATTATGGGTGCAAAAGCATTCTCTATGGGATATTCAAGCGTATTGGGAGTTGTTATTTTTGAACAAACAATTTTTGCTATTATTGCTGGAATTGCAGCAGCATTTCTTGTTTCATTCTTTATCACACTTGTCTTATATAACGGTAAAGAGAAAGGTGAGTAAATGATGTTCTGTTTTCAAAGAAAAAAAGAATATTTTCCTAATCATAGCATTGCTGCTGTGACTACTGGGCAACTCATTCCTTTAAGTGAGGTTAAAGATCAGGTTTTTTCACAAAGAATGATGGGAGATGGTATAGCAATTATTCCAGATGGTGATTATATTGTTGCTCCATGTGATGGTGTAATAAAAATGATTTATCCTACTTTGCATGCATTTGGAATTGAAAATAATGATGGATTGGAAATACTTGTTCATATTGGAATAGATACCGTTAACTTAAAAGGACAAGGATTTAAAAAATATGTTAAAGAGGGACAAAGAGTCTCATTAGGGGATAAAGTCATATCTGTTAATAATTATCAGTTAAAAAATAATGGTATAGATTTAACTACAATGATGTTATTTCCAAACAATAAGTTTCCTTTAAAGTTTGTTTGTAAAGGTAAAGTAAAAAAAGCAAAGACAATAGTAGCAATGTATGAAGTAAAAGAGAAAAGAGGGTAAAAAAGATGAGTAAAAGATTAAATAAAAAAGTTCCAACTGGCTTTCCAAATCATTTCTTATGGGGAGGAGCAGTGGCTGCTAACCAATGCGAAGGTGCATATTTAACTGACGGGAAACAAATGTCAACTGCAGATATAAAAGCAAGAGGTTTTTTTGGTGGAATAAGACGTGATGCTGATTATTATCCAACACATAATGCAATTGATTTTTATCACACATACAGAGAGGATTTAAAATTAATGTCTGATGCCAATTTCAACATTTTTAGAACGTCGATCAACTGGACTCGTATTTATCCAACTGGTGTTGAAAATGAACCAAATATGAAAGGGATTGAATTTTATAAAGATATGTTTGAATATTGTCATCAATTAGGAATGAAAGTCATGGTAACAATCTCTCATTATGAAACACCATTATACCTAGTTGATAATTATGGGGGGTGGGACAATCGTATATTTATCGATTTTTATATGAAGTTTGTAAGAACAATTGTAAATTATTTAGGTGATGTTGTTGATTATTGGTTAACTTTTAATGAAATAGGAAATGCTGCAGTTAAGCCAATTTGCTGGGATGCTGCTTGTATTCATCCTGATAGCCAAAATTTACTTCAAAGAATGTATCAAGCGGCACATCATCAATTTGTTGCTAGTGCTTTGGCTGTTAAATATATTCATGAGCATGCATCAAAAGCGCAAGTAGGAGCTATGATTGCATATAAAACCGTTTATCCATATACTTGCAAGCCTGAAGATGTTATTGCGGCAGAAAAGGAAAAAAGAAAAGAATTTTTCTTCTCAGATGTTCAGGTGAGAGGTCATTATCCAGATTACATATGGAAATATTTTGAAGAAAATAATATTACAATACAATTTGAAGAAGGTGATGAAGAAATCATAGCATCATATCCAGTAGATTTCATTACATTTAGTTATTATAGAAGCAGAGTTGTATCGGCGGAAGAAACAGAAGCTGCAGAAAAGATTATTGATACCAATACATTAGAAGGTATTGAGAATCCTTATCTTCCAAAAACGGATTGGGGCTGGACAATTGATCCAGATGGTTTGATGTTAGCACTTCAGGAATTAGCAGGTCGATATGAAAAACCACTGTTCATTTCAGAAAATGGATTGGGTGCAATTGATACTGTTGGAGAAAATCATACAATTAATGATATATATCGTATTCAATACATGAAGGGCCATATCGAAGCTATGAAACGTGCTATTGAAAATGGTGTAAATTTATTTGGATATACAATGTGGGGACCAATTGACATTGTGTCAAATGGGACTGGACAAATGTCTAAACGTTATGGAATCATTTATGTAGATTTAGACGATAATGGACATGGAACAGGAAAACGTTACAAAAAGAGAAGTTATGATTGGTATAAGAAAGTGATTGCTTCAAATGGTGAAGAATTAAGTATAGAAAAATAAACCATTACTAAATATCCTGGTCAAATTGACTAGGATATTTTTAAATGCAATTCATTCTAAAGGAGAAAATAACATTTAGTTAAGTTATAGAATTTGTACGTAAATTTTTGGAAATATTAGTATAAAGAAGTCAAGTGATAAGCTAGGTATTTCAGAAGAAAAAATTAAACAATATGAAAATAATATAATTTTTCTATTAATCGAGGACACTTTCAGACATAAAAAATGTTTAGTAAGTTCAGTGGTCTTGAAAGAATCGTATACTTTTAGATTTATATATTGAATCATGGAAAGGGTTAGAGGGGAATATTTCACATTAGAAAATTCATGAAGTTCCTTTGTGAAATGTATAATTGCACTATCTCTGACTGCTAGAATCTGGGCTAAGTTTTTTTGTGATTCTACTTTTCTTATATAAAAATCTCTAAGTCTTATTGTATCAATTATATCTTTTCCAACATGTATTGCCAAGGAATAGAATTTTCTAAGTACTATAATAGTATAAGATAATAAAGTAAATTGTCTTTCAAGAAATATTTGTGCCGCCCAATGAAATGTGGGGAATGGAGGAAATGATTAATAATATGAATTTTAGTGAAATTGTTAATGACTATTTCCTGGCAAAAGAGAGAATTGTAGTAATAATTGACAATCAAGCTAGTATCTATAACTCATATTCCGTAACATCGGAAAATGTTATAGTGTATTTTTTAGAGAAAATAAATCAATTGAAAAATTTTGAAGAAAAAGATATAATTATAAGAGAAAAATAAAAAAATATATGATTTTAAGCGGATATTGCAAAACACAAAAGTGTATGCTATAATATCCGGTGTAGTAGAAGTATTTATACATTTGTATATTGGTACTATAAATAGCAATAATAATTAGTAATTTAAATTATTGAGTGTGATTTTAGAAGATTTTAAATAAAACACAGATTCCAGTTGCCGGCACCATAATTTTATTTCAATAACTTTATCTGATTATTTAGAAAAGTTATGAATGTCTATATATGAAGCGATAAACTGTATTCAATTT
>JAGZJH010000039.1 GCA_018365815.1 Erysipelotrichaceae bacterium | reverse complement strand
AATTATGCAATGGTATAATAAAAGATGCCTTACCATTGTGTAAAGCATCTAATGATTTTTATTTATTTTGCCTGTCTACTTGACAGGGGGCTGATCATATAATATTCCTAGTTCTTTTTGTTATATTAGGTAGAAAAAGTAAATATTTAAAAGAAGGTAATTTCAGTATTGTAAAATTCTTCGATATACTCAAATACTATTTGATAATCTTTTGTATCATCACTAATATTTTCTATTTAACTAATACATGAAATGATTTTATGTGATGTCTACAATCTATCTTATTAACTAGTAGTCAATAAAAAAACAGCCTATTGGCTGTCTATATATAAACCCTCTCAATAATAATTCTATTATTGTAACTACACTATCCCCATACTTTTTCAGAAACCCTTTTAACAAGTTTAACTTTCTCCCATTGTTCTATACTTGTTAAAGTGTTCCCTTCTTGCGTTGAAGCAAAACCACATTGTGGACTTAAACATAGTCTTTCAAGTGGAATGTACTGACTTGCTTCTTTAATTCTATTAATAATAAATTCTTCATCTTCTAATGTTGGAGTTTTTGAAGTAATTAAACCTAAAACAACAATTTTATCCCCACTTACTTTTTGTAAAGGTTCAAAACTTCCAGAACGCTCATCATCAAATTCTAAAAAGAATCCATCTACATCAACTTTTTCAAATAAAGCCGAAGCAATGTTGTCGTAAGTCCCTTCATATAACCAATTGGATTTAAAGTTTCCACGACAAACATGAATTGTAATCGTCATATCTTGCGGACGATTTTCTAAACTCTTTTGAGTAACTTTTGTAAATTTTTCACATAACTCAGGAATTGTATATCCTAATGCTTCAAATGCTTCAATAGATTTAGGATTAAATAATGTTCCCCATGCTGTATCATCTAATTGTAAATAACGACATCCTGCTTGATAAAACGCTAAAATAGCCTCTTGATAAGTTTTCGCAATCGCTTCAATAACCTCATCTAAATTTTTATAATACGGACTTTCACGATAATAAGAAGAACTAATCACCCCACTATTTAAAATCATATTTGGTCCTGGAATGGTTTGTTTTACCACATTATCCCCTGCAATAGATTTCATGAATTTAAAATGATTTAAAAATGAATGGTGTGGATTAAAAGATAACTCCCCACTTACATAATATGTGTCCATCTTCCCCATTGCACCATTAAATGAACCACCTGTATCATATTGATAAGTTGTAATCCCATTTAATTCGCTAATAAAATCAAAATGCCAATACTTACGTCTAAATTCACCATCAGTAACAGCTTTTAATCCAATTTCTTGTTGTTGTTTTACTAATTCTTTAATTGCCTCATCTTCAACCTCTTGAAGTTGATCTTTGGTAATCTTATTCGCCTCATAATCTGCTCTTGCTTGTTTTAGATAATCAGGACGTAAAAAACTACCGACAATATCATATCTAAAAGGGCCACTTGGCTTCATTAAACCCCCTCCTTTTCTTATTGTAGGTATATTTTAACTGACTTTTTTCTACTTGTATAATACAAAAAAACAATACTTCGATATAGTTTTTTTCTATATCAAATATTGTTTTGAATATGAGCAGTGTGTTTTATAATTAAATCTTCGAAATGTTGACCTAAACTTGTTAAAGTTTCATCTTTACGATAAATAATCCCTAAACGAATTTCATCATCAACTAACAAACGTTTTGAAATAATATCTTCACCATTTAAATCTTTACTAATAATCCCTGTACAAATAGTATAACCATTCACACCAATTAAAAGATTAAACAAAGTCGCACGATCACTGACTTTAATCACTTTATTTCTAGGAACTGTACTTAAAATTTCTTCTGAAAAATAAAATGAATTATGTTCCCCTTGTTCAAAAGATAAAAATGGATATTGTTCTAAATCTTCTAAACTCACCGTTTCTTTACTCGCTAAAGGGTGTTTTTGACTAATAAACACATGCGGTTGTGCTACAAATAGTTGCTTAAATACTAAATGATTTTCTTTTAAATATTTTTTCATGACCAATTCATTAAACTGGTTTAAATAAATCACTCCTAACTGACTGCGATTATTTTTCACATCATCAATAATTTCATAAGTTCGACATTCTCTTAAAGTCAGTTCATAATCATCTGAACTTAACTCTGAAATTAAATCTACAAACGCATTTACCACAAAAGAATAATGTTGGGTTGAGACTTGAAAAACAAAACGTTCCTGCTTTTTTTCTAAAAAAGTACTTTCTAAAATAGACATTTGTTCTAAAACTTGTCTGGCGTATCCTAAAAATCGTGTCCCTTCTTTTGTAATTGCAATTCCACGATTGGTACGATTAAAAACTAAAAACCCTAATTCTTCTTCTAAATCTTGAATAGCATTTGTTAAAGTGGGTTGTGAAATAAACAATTCTTTAGCGGCTTCGCTAATTTTTCCATGTGTTGCTACACTTACAAAATAACGTAATTGTAATATCGTCATAATTTACTCCTTTCTTTTATAGCGCCTTTTTACTATAATTAATATAAAAAACTGTTATAATACTTCATAAAAGGAAGTGATGTTAATGATTAAAAAATTACGGATAATTACCATTTTAACAACTTTAATTTGTATGATTGCAATTTTTCTATTTTCAGCAGACTCAGGGAGTGAGTCTAAAGAACTAAGTACCATGTGTGTCAATTTATTTAATAAAATCGTTTATATATTTACGCATAAAGATCTTAAAATGTCTATTACCCCTGAACACTATGCTTTAATTGAATATTTTTTTAGAAAATTAGCACATATGATGATTTATTTTGCATTAAGTATTAATGTGATGTTGGTGTTATTTACCTTTAAAATAAAAATGGTAATGCGTGTGTTAATAAGTTTAATCTTTTGTTTTATCTATGCTTGTACTGACGAATTTCATCAAATCTTTGTAAGTGGTCGTAGTCCTCAAATGTTTGATGTCATGATTGATACAAGTGGGGCTTTGTTTGGAATTATGATTGCTTTAATTATTTATTGCATTATATTTACACTTTACTATACTTATCAATTTAAAAAGCAAAAAAGAAAATTACATCTCTCACAAATTTAACCGGCTATCCCGGTTTTTATTTTACTCATATCTTCCTTTATACTTTATTTTAGCTAGATGTGTATATTTTTGGATAAATTCAGTCTTTGCATTTGTATAACCATCTCGATTATGCTCGTATTTTTTCCATAACATTAATTTTAATTTTTCATATTCATGTGCTATGTTTTCATGTTCATTTAAATAATCTCGAAAATATAATTCATCATGATCTTGATTATATCTTAAATGTAAATGAAATACTTTTTGAGCAAATCCTTGTTCTGTATAGCCTTTATTAAAAAAAAAGCGATTTTGACCTTCATTCATACAAGTATATCCATTTTGGATAAGTATTTCTTTTATTAAAATTAAATCTGCTGTTATTGGGACATCTACTAAAATATCAATAATCGGTTTTGCCCAAATGTTCTTAATTGAAGTACTACCGATATGATAGATGTCCAACGTACAATCAAGAATACTTTTTAAAAATGTTTCTTCCTCTTGATACCATTTTTCCCATTCATCTCGATGTGGCGTTAAGAAAATAGGAAATAATTGCCATAGTTCTTCTAAACTCATTTCTGATAATTTTTTAGACATTTTTTCACCTCGTTTAATCATTTTATTGTTTATATCAAGTTAAATGATTTCATTAAGTTTAATATACAAAATTTGGTATTGAGTGTAAAGGAAATAATATGCTCTGTATGATTATTAGCAATTTTAAATCTAATAGTATAGCTTTATTAATTGTATATCGTCATAACAATATAAAAAGACAATGTATTGATTAAACGATGACATTGTCTTTTTTAAATTATCTAATTTTATTCAACTGACACACCTTTACAAACCAATCGCAATGACACTAAGGACATTCATAATTTGTTGTAAATTTTCTTTAATGACAAAAGCATAAGACTTCATCGTTAAATATGTTTCAATAATATCATACATAATATTAAACACTTCATTTAACTTATCAATTAAAGCAATGATTTGTGCAGAATTTTGTTCATAGACTTCTTCCCATTGAGGGACTTCTATAACCTTTGTAGTTAATGATACTTCTTCATTTTGAATTAGGCTATTTTGAACGAGGATTAAATCATCTTGTAATAGTTTTAAATAATGATATGATAATTTTAAATACTTTACTACAACACTATTTCCTGTAGCCCTACTTATATCCAAAATTTGTCTTGCTATTACTAAAACACCTTGATTTAATATCCCTAACGCTTCATATTCATTTAAATCATAGCGATTGGATAAAGAGACTAATCGAGATAATTCTTCGTTCACTTTTAATTTCCTCCTTTAACGTTATACTTTTATTCTATACTTTTTGCATATTGTAAACAAATTAATTTCGCAATAACCATCATTGGAAACGGATGGGTTGCATAGTCATTTCTACCATTATAACGAATGTAATGGTCGATATAGGGAACACTTTGAGTTGAACTTGAAGTAATCATACATATTTTAGGCTTATGTTTTAAATCTTTAAATGGTTGCATTCTTTGAAAAACACGATCAAAATATGTTCCAGAATCAGAAAAAATAATGAGTAATGTATGTTCATCTGCTTGACGAATGTATTCCACTTGTTCTTTAAATTTGATACGTGTAAAAACTATTTTCCTATTCGTTTGTAAATCATATTGTAAATCTAAAGCAATATTAGTAGATTGTAAATATCCAAAAACAGCAATGTTATCATATTGTTGTATATCTTTCACAATTTTTTTAATATCCCTATCTAAAGAATCCGTATTCATAGTATTTAAATTTTGAGCAACACTTTCAATATACGACTTTGATAAAGAATGTGAATCATATTCTTTAAAATTGAATTTTTCCCTTGCTATTTTTTGAGCGTAAGGAAATTGTGTTATTTGATTTTTTAACGCATTAAAATCTTCTAAACCAATGTCTGTGCAAAAACGGGAAATACTTGAATTTGAAACGTAGCATTTTTTAGCCAACTCTGTTAGCGTACAATTTTCAAGTTTTGTAATATTATCGATAATATATTTAGCGATTTTATAGTTATTAGAATCTTTTGGCTCACTATTAAGCGTAGAAATTAAAATAATAATTAGATTAAACACAAAAAAACACTTCCTTTCGTTATATGAATTATATAACATTTATAAGGAAAGTGTAAACTATTTATTGACAACAATTGTCTTTGCTAATAAATCATGAAAAGACTGTGATAAAGGATTAAAATAGGCATAGAGAATAGAAACAATGGTAATAGCGTATGAAACGTACATTAAAGGATTTACCATTGCTTGTAATCCAATAAGTGGTAACATCTTTCTTAAATAAGTTGCACTTATAATAATTCCACCTTCAATGACAGTTGACCCAATCATTTCTCTAATAAACAGGGTTTTAAAATTAACATTTTGGCCATATTCATTGGCGATTTTTATTTTACAGATTTTTTTACCAAGTGTTTGCCCTTGCCATAGATAAGTCGGAATTATGACATAATAAACAAATCCTATCAAAACACCATAAAATCCAAGCATTAACCCGACTGATAATGGATAACTTGTTAAGTTAAACATTTCTGATTTTAAATAACTATCCCCTCTTAAATAAAATGTAACCGGTAAAGAAACAATCATACCTGTTAAATACCAGTCAATGATTAAAGCCCAAAATCTTCTCATTCTGATTTTTGTGATTTCATATTTTGCAAAAGATATCTTTTTTATTTTCTTTTCTTTTGTTTTATTTCTTTTTACCATAGTATCACTCCTTTATCAAATTTAACATATCTTTATAGGATGTAAAAAGAATTTCCAAAATAAGGAAATTCTTTTATACACTACAATCTTTTATAATCTTCCATATTCAATAAAGAAGCAGCATCTTTATCGCAGATTACAGTAAAGTTAGGATGTAATTTTAAAATTGTTGCAGGTAATTCATCTGTAATTGGTGAATCTAACACTTGTTTTAAAATTTCTGCTTTTTCTTTTCCTGTCACAATCATCACTAAATGTTTAACACGCATTAAACTTTTTGGTCCCATTGTTAAAGTGATAGGTAATTCTGGTCTAGGTGGATAAGATGGATTGGCTTTATTTTTAGTTTCTCGATCGCAAGGATATGTATAACTATCCATTGGAGTGCATCTTGGGCAGTTGCTACAAAAATGTCCGTCATATCCTAATCCAATTAACATTACATCGATTTCACCAGCATCACGAATTTCTTTATCATAAGTTTCCCAGTTCTCTAAAGTTGTCGTGTGAATACGTTCTTCAGGAATGTTGGCATCTCTAAAAAATAAATCTTGCATCTCGTCCCAATTAGGTCCATAGGGTTTATCTTGATAAGGCGCTTCATCAAATAAATAATATTGCACATCTTTATATTTTTCTTGGTCTTTAACTTGCGGAATCATCATTTTATATAAATGAATCGGAGAACGACCGGCAGTAAGTGAGATATTCACACGTTTATCTTGCATCATTGCTCCTAATAAAATGTGCATTGCACTTTCGCTCATTTTTTGTTCATTTTCTTCAATAATCAATTTCATAATAATCCTCCTAATGTGTTTACGACTTGAAATCTTGGCTTTATTATAATCATCGAAAGATTTATTATTCTACCAATTTCGATAACTTGAAAATTATTTCTATTTTTTGGAAAACGCTTGTAAACCAATTTAACAAACCGATATAATTAAAATGTAATTTAAAGATGGGAGGAATATTCATGAATTTCATGGAAAAGTTTAATGAACTTGCGGAACGTACTTTAGTTCCTATTGCAACTAAACTAGGTAGTCAAAGACACCTTGCTGCAATTCGTGATGGTATGGTTGTCGCAATTCCATTATCAATTCTAGGAGGTGTGTGTTTAATTGTATCTACACCACCATTCAAACCTGAAACATTACCAAATTGGGGATTTTTTAGTGATTTATTAATGAACTGGTATAATTGGGCTCAAGCTAATAAAGTCGCGTTGCAACTACCTTATAATATGACAATGGCATTGATGGGGTTGTTTGTAACATTTGCAATTGCTTATCATTTAGCAGAAAAGTACAATATGGCTTCATTAAATGCTGCTGTGGTTTCAACTGCCGTATTTTTAATTGTATCTTCTCCACTTGTTCAAGCAGTCCCTACTAACTTGATTAATGAAGGAACTACTGTTAAAGAAATGCTAAGTGGAGCATCAAGTTTTATTCCGATGACATATCTTGACGCTAAAGGGATATTTACAGGAATTATTGTATCAATTGGGTGTGTAGAAATTATACACTTTATGTTAAAAAAAGATATTCGTTTTAAAATGCCTCAAGGGGTTCCGCCGGCAATTGCTTCTTCATTTGATGCAATTATGCCATTATTTATATGTGTAATTGCTTTTTATGCATTATCATTAGTCATTCAAGCTGTAAGTGGTGAAATTTTACCAAGTATGTTAATGACTATTTTAGCCCCTGCTATTTCTGGGTTAGATTCATTAGTCGGAATTTGTTTAATTACTATTATTGCACAAACTTTCTGGTTCTTTGGTTTACATGGAGCAAGTATTACTCAACCTATTCGTTTACCATTTATGCAAATGTATTTAGTTGAAAATATTTCTGCTTTTAGTGCCGGAAATCCTATTCCACATTTCTTTACACAACCATTTTGGTCTTATATCATTGCCCTTGGTGGTGGAGGTTCAACATTAGGATTGTGCATCTTACTAGTACGTTCTAAATCACAAGAGTTAAAAACTTTGGGGAAATTAGCGATTGGACCTGCTTGTTTCAACATTAACGAACCTATTATTTTCGGTCTTCCAATGGTATTAAATCCATTAATGATGGTTCCGTTTATCTTTGTTCCTGTTGTCAATTCTATCATTACATATTTCTGTATGAATTTCCACATTATAGGTAAAGGGGTTATCGAAACACCATGGACAACACCTGCACCTTTAGGAGCTGCACTTAGTTGTATGGATATTAAAGCAGGAATTCTAGTAGTTTTATTAATTATTCTTGATATGATTTTATACTATCCATTCTTCAAACTAGTTGAAAAACAAAAATTAGAAGAAGAAAATGGCGAATTACAAGAAGCTTAAATTAAGACTAAAAAAAGTTATTCACAAACTTATATGTGAATAACTTTTTTATTTATGCTTTATAAATAATTTTTCCTTCTTTAATTGTTTCGACTACTTTGATTTTATCAATTTCTTCTTTTGAAACAGTTAATGGATTTTTATCTAAAATTACTAAATCGGCGATTTTACCTATCTCAATACTTCCTTTTGTTTCTTCTTCAAAATATTGATACGCCCCATTAATTGTAATGGCTTTTAACGCATCTATGACCTCTATACATTGTGTTGAGCCTATTGATTGACCATTACGTGTTTTTCGATTAGTTGCACACCAAATTGTTTTCATCATATCAGGTGGTAAAACCGGTGTATCTTGATGAAAAGTATATGGAATATTTAAATTCACTGCTGTTTTAACCGGTGAAATACGACTTCCTCTAATTTTCCCTAAATTTTGTAAATGAATGTCACCCCAAAAATAAGTATGTGCTACAAAAAAAGAAGGGATCATCTTTAAATCTTTCATTCGTACTAATTGGTCATCTTGAACTAATTGAGCATGAATCATCACTGGGCGATAAGTATTGTCAATCTTTAAATCTTTGACTACTTTTTCAAACTGGCTAACATATTGTTCACTAGCCCCATCACCATTACAATGAGCAAGTAACTGAGCATGATCTTCTAATGCCATTTTAATGAGTTCATACAATTTTTCATCTGTTAAAACCGGATACCCACGATAATCTTTTTCATTTTCATATGGTTCTAACAACCATGCTGTCTTTCCTTGTGGTGAACCATCTAAAAAGATTTTATAGCCACCAATTTTTAAATGATTCATATATTGATGAGGATCTTCAAGTTGTTGATACAAATCTCTAGCCCCATTTAAATCAATATACCCTACTACATCTAATTTCAATAAATTTAATGTTGAAGCATATTTAAGTAATTGATATAAATCTCTAGTCACAAAACCATCTTGTACTGTTGTAATTCCATAACTTGCATAGATATCTTGTGCTTGTACTAATAATTTAAGTAATTCTTCAGAAGATAACATTGGAATTTTTGTTTGTGTTTGAATAAAGGCATTTTCTTCCATATAACCATTTAACTTATTATTATCTCGACCAAAACGCCCTCCTTCAGGGTCTTTTATACCCTCTTCTAATCCTAATAGTTTTAAAGCTAAAGTATTAACGACTCCCATGTGAGAAGAAGCATGAATAATCATTATTGGATAATCCATACTAATTTGATCTAAGATTTCACGTGTAGGGTGTTTATGTTCACTTAAAAAATTGTGATCATATGAAACCCCGGTTACCCATTTCCCTTTTTCGATATGATGCTCATCTATGAATTTTTTCATTAATGAAATAATATCTTGAAAAGATTTTGCAGACGTTAAATTACATTGTGATAAAGAGTTTGCTAATGCGACAAAATGAGAATGTCCATCAATAAACCCCGGTAACATAGTTTGATGATTCAAATCGATTACTTCACAATCTTTATTTTTTAATTTTAATACTTCCTCATCTTTTCCAACTGAAATAATCTTTCCATTTTCAATACATAGTGCAGAAACAATTTCATTGGTTGAATTCATAGTAATAATTTCACCATTATAATATATTATTCTCATGATAATACCTCCTAATTTAGCTACTCTCATTATATCATGTGTCTATTTTCATTTAAATATATTCGATAATTTAAAAAAATTGCTTTTACCAGAACTCTAACAATGTTATACTGCTTAATAGAACAAAAGGAGATCGAATATATATGACAAATACTAAAAGTAATTTACATCAGTATAGCTTAATTGCATTAGGTTCACTATTATTTTGTAGCGGATTAAATTTATTTATCGTCCCAGTAGGTTTATACAATGGTGGAACTGTCGGAATTTCTCAAATTATTAGAACTTTACTCAATAATGTAGTTGTTTTACCTGCGAATTTTGATATTGCAGGGATTATTAATTTTTTAATTAATCTCCCTTTACTTTTATTAGCCTATCAAAAATTTGGTCGTTCGCTATTTTTAAAAACACTTTTTAGTGTTGTTACACAAACAATTTTCTTTTCAATACTCCCTATTCCTACTACCGCAATTATCGATGAAAAATTAGCCGCTTGTATCATCGGTGGATTGCTTGCGGGAAGTGGAGTTGGAATTACTTTAAAAGCTGGCGGAACTGGTGGTGGAAATGATGTTATAGGATTGTATATAACTCAAAAAATTAAAGGATTTAGTGTGGGTAAAATGACACTAATTATTAATGGAATTATATATTTTATTTGTGCAATTTTATTTGAACTTCCCATTGCTATTTATTCAATTATTTATTCTGCTGTATATTCACTTGTTGTTGATCGTGTTCATTTACAAAACATTAATATGAATGTACAGATCTTTACTAAAAATGAAAATTTATACAAAGAAATTATCCACTCACTTCACCGTGGTGCAACTTATTGGAAAGGTGTCGGTGGTTATACTAAAACAGACACTTATGTCATTATTACAGTTATCTCAAAATATGAGATACAACAATTAAAAACAATTTTAGAACAATTTGATCCTAATGCTTTTGTAATAATGAGTGAAGGACCAGAAGTATTAGGAAATTATGAAAAAAGGTTATAAAAATAGATTTTACTTATTATAAATGTCATTATTTAATAATGAGATATAGAGTAAAATCTTTTTTCATATTCTTTAAAATATAAAATAAAAGAATAGGCAATGCCTATTCAATCAAAATATATTTTTTATTTTCTATATTATTTTCATTTAATTTAGGAATATTTAAATGTAAAATTCCATCACTAAAACTAGCCTTAATATCTTCGTGATGTATATTTTCGCCTACATAAAAACTTCTAGAACAACTTCCATAATATCTTTCTTTACGAATATAGTTACCTTCTTCTTTTTCCTCATTAACATCATGATTTTTAGAAGCTGTGATAGTTAAATATCCTTGATTTAACTCAATTTGTACTTCTTCTTTTTTAAATCCGGGTAAATCCATATCTAATTCATAAGATCCATCTTTTTCTTTTACATCTGTTTTCATCCACATTTTTTCATGTTTTCCAAACACTGGACGACGGTCCATTTCAAAGAAATCATCAAACAAATCATCATCAAATAATCTAGGTAATAACATAAATCATTCCTCCTTTTAAGCATATGCTTATCATATGTTTATGTAATCTTCCTTGATTACAAATATATTATAATCCTTTATTTTAGCACTGTCAATGTTTGAGTGCTAAAATTTTATCTTTTTTTACCACAAAAAAAAAGAAGCCATTGGCTTCTAAACATCATTATCCCATTATATTTTTAATTCATCATGAATTATGACGGACAAATCGGTAATCTCCATAATTTTCATTATAAGAATCTAATCTAAAATTTAAACGATTGAGCAATCGCATTGAAGCCACGTTCCCCTCTTTAACATAAGCCGTAACCTGCGTTTTTTGATAACGTGTAAACAATTCTTGAATTACTGCCTCAACCGCTTCGCTAGCAAAACCAAGATGCCAAAACTTAGGATTGAATGTATAACCGATAATCATACAACTAGGATTCATGTAATCAACCATTAAATAAACATCACCGATTAAAATTTGATTGTATTCAACGGCTAAATTTGTTGAACCAAAAGTAAAATTAAAATTTTGCTTTTGAACTTTAGAAATTAAATTTTGTGCTTGTTCTAAAGTGTAATAATCCCAAGATTGATATTTCTTTACTTTCTCTAAACGACGATAAGCATAGATAGGATAAGCATCTTGTGAATTTAACTGACGAATAATAAGTCTTTGAGTGTGAATCGGTTTAAACAACTGCAACACCTTATTTCTTTTCTATATTTTTATAAATAAATAACATTCTATCTTTACCGTTAATATCTTTAACGATTTCATATTCAGCATCTTTAAAATAATACTCCACTGCTTTGGATAAACTTTCTTTTTGATCGTATCCAATCTCAAAAGCTAAAATCGCTCGGTCATTTAAAATTGATGAAACTGATTGAAAGATTTTATGATAAAAATACAATCCGTCTTTTCCACCAAATAAAGCCAAATGCGGTTCATAGTTTTTAACCGCCTCATCAAGTAATTCACTTTCTTTAATATAAGGCGGATTAGAGATAAATACATCGGCTTTAACTTTATGGTGAATTAAAGGCTCAATCATGTCTCCTTGGTAAAATGTAATCTCTGTATGATGTTTTAAGGAATTATTTTTAGCGACATCTAATGCTTTATCAGAAATATCTGTGGCAATAACATTTAATGAAGGCAATTCACTTTTTAATGTAATCGCTATTGCCCCACTTCCGGTTCCTACATCACAAACATTAAGATGAGATTGATCTTTAAAATAGCATTGAATTAATGTTAATACATTTTCAACTAATTCCTCAGTTTCATAACGAGGAATGAGTACATTTTCATTGACTTCAAAATCTCGACCAAAAAATGTTTCCACCCCTTTAATATATTGTATGGGTTTGCCTTGAAAATATTCTTCCATTCCGTTTTTAAATTTCTTGACTATTTTATCGGATACTTCATCTTCCATCATTAAATATATTTCGTGATATTCTTTTTGAAGAAGATGACTTAATAAAACTCTCGCCACATTTTCATCTTTATGAAGTTGTTTAAGTTGTTGTTTTGCCTCTTGGAGTAGATTTTTAACCGTTGGCATTTTCATCTCCTAATAATTTTAAACGTTGATCTTCATTAATTAAGGCAGTGATGACATCATCTAATTTACCTTCCATAATACGATCTAATTGTTGTACTGTATAACCGATACGGTGATCTGTCACACGATTTTGCGGATAGTTATAAGTTCTGATTTTTTCACTACGATCTCCACTACCGATTTTACTACGACGTTCTGCCCCTAATTCTGCTTCTTTTTCTTGTTGTAGTTTTTCAAAAATTTTTGCGCGTAATGCTTTCATCGCTTTATCTTTGTTATCATGTTGACTACGTCCATCTTGACTAGCAGAAACCACACCAGTTGGAATATGCGTAATACGAACAGCTGAGTCAGTTGTATTAACGTGTTGCCCTCCTGCTCCAGAAGAACGATAAGTATCAATTCTTAAATCATTGGGATTAATTTCAATATCAAAATCTTCTACTTCAGGCATCACTAATACAGTTGCAGTTGAAGTGTGGATACGTCCTTGTGTTTCTGTTTTAGGAACACGTTGAACACGATGTGATCCAGATTCAAATTTTAATTTAGAATAAACGCCTTCTCCTTTAACCATAAAAGAAATGTTTGAAAAACCTCCTGCTTCTGCTTCCATTGCTTCTAAAACTTCTGTTTTCCAACCTTGTGATTCAGCATATTTGATATACATACGATATAAATCACCAGCAAAGATATTTCCCTCATCGCCTCCGGCTGCACCTCTAATTTCCACAATAACATTTTTATGATCATTAGGATCTTTTGGAATTAATTCAATTTGAATTTGTTTTTCCAACGCTTCAAATTTTGGTTCTAATTCCTCTAATTCCATTTTTGCCATTTCCACAATATCTTCATCGTTTTCTTTTAATAACTCTTTAGCTTCTTCAATCCCATCTCTAGTACGTTTATAGTCTTGATATAAATTGTAAACATTTTCTAAAGAGGCTTGTTCTTTAGTTACTTCAGTCATCTTTTTAACATCGTTTGCAATACTTGGATCCATCAAGATTTCATTGATTTCATCATATCTTTTTTGTATCGTCTCTAAACGATCTATCATATTATTCATATTATTACCTCCATAATCGTTATAATTATAATATAATCACAATAAAAAAACTACATATTTTAATATGTAGTCCTCAATTTCAAGGGGAAAGGTACTACTTTGTAGTACCTTGGGGATTAGTGTAGGTGATTATTTTTGGGAGAGGGTCACCTACATTATTATTATTGTCCTTCGACACTATATATATTACATGAGTTATATGAATTGAATGTGAACTTTAAAAACTTTTCAAAAAATTTTATTTTATTTTAAACTTAAAAGTACTTTGTTTTTAATCATCACTTTTATTTCTAGTCATATAAAAAAAGTAGGATTAATTTC
Organism: Erysipelotrichaceae bacterium; assembly: GCA_018365815.1. Lineage (GTDB taxonomy): Bacteria > Bacillota_I > Bacilli_A > Erysipelotrichales > Coprobacillaceae > Beduini. Next base: position 6,828 of record JAGZJH010000039.1, on the reverse strand, counting down.
CTACTCTTGTATTTTTGGTCGATCTTCTACACTATGACAATGACGACATCTTGGTTCATAATGCTCAGTTGCTCCTACTAAAACTATCGGATCGTTAAATGAGGCAGGTTTACCATCGATTAAACGTTGTGTACGTGTTGCCGGTGCACCACATTTTGCACAAACCGCTGTTAATTTCGTCACAAATTCAGCACGAGTTAATAATTCAGGCATTACTCCAAAAGGCTCTCCCCTGAAATCTTTATCTAACCCTGCAACCATGACACGTTTTCCTAAATCAGCAAGATAGTCACAAACATCGACAATCTTTTCATCAAAAAATTGCACTTCGTCAATAGCAACCACTTCAACATCATTATGAGAGTTGACATACGCTAAAATATCATGTGAATTATCTACAACGATACAATCTACACTTGCTCCTGAATGAGAAACAATTTTAGTATCTGAATAGCGATTATCGATTCTTGGCTTAAAAATAACTATTTTCTTTTTTGCATAACTTAAAACATTAATTCTTCTGATTAGCTCTTCTGTTTTACCAGCAAACATACAGCCACAGATGACTTCTAACCAACCTTCTTTATATTGATGATACATACAATTCTTCCTTTTCTATGTTCTAATATCTTTTGATGCCATATTAGGTTCTTGACTTCGATCGAGATTACTAAAACGGCTAAAGTTTTTTTCAAATGCTAATTCCACCTTAGCAGTTGCACCATTTCTGTGTTTAGCAATATTGACTTCAATAATTCCTGTATCGCTTGATTTGTCATCTTTCATATTTTGATAATCTTCACGATATAAAAAAGCAATAATATCAGCATCTTGTTCAATGGCTCCAGATTCACGTAAATCGGACATTAATGGTCGTTTATCTTCGCGTTTTTCAACAGAACGAGATAACTGTGATAAAGCAATTAAAGGCACTTCTAACTCTCTGGCTAAAGATTTTAATTGTCTTGAAATATCTGAAACTTCTTGTTGTCGACTATCTGATTTACCTGTCCCTACAATTAATTGCAAGTAGTCAATAACAATTAAACATAAACCATGTTCTTGTTTTAAGCGACGACATTTAGCGATTATTTCATTAATCTTAATCCCCGGTGTATCATCAATATATAAATTACACTGTGATACACGTTCAGCTGCTGCATGGTATTTATTAATATTGGTTTTAATAATTTCCCCTGAACGTAATTGGTCACTGTTAATTCCACCCATTGCCGCAATACTACGAGTAATCAATTGTTCAGCAGACATTTCTAGTGAAAATACAGCAACAGCTTCTTTATTTTGAAAAGCAACATTGGTTGCAATATTTAATGCAAAAGCAGTTTTCCCTACTGATGGACGTGCCGCTAAAATAATTAAATCACCTTTTTGAAAACCTGAAGTTAAACGATCTATATCTCTAAATTTACAAGGAACCCCAGAAATTTTTCCTCCTTGACTATTTAAAAGCAGTAAATGGTCAGTAACATTTTGAACCACTGTACGAATATCTTTAAACTCACCGGAATTACGATTTCTTGTAACATTTAGCAGTTTCTTTTCTGCTTCACTGATAAAGTCGCCAACATCAGTAATCTCACTGCTGGCTTCTTCAATAATTTCTGTTGCTTGACGAATAAGTCTTCTTAACATTGATTTATTTTCAATGATTTTAACATAATAGGGACTATGTGCGGTCGTAGGTACAGATTCACTTAACTCAAGTAAATACTCTACTCCACCTGCTTTATCTAACATTCCCACGTCCCTTAAATGTGCAGTTAAAGTCGTGATATCAATTGGCATATTCTTTTTTTGAAGTTCACTCATTCCCTCAAAAATAACTCGATGACGATCTAAATAGAAATCATCACTAAAAATAGTTCCAATGACTTCATAACACACCTCTTTTGAAAGCAACATTGCTCCTAGAATAGAACATTCTGCTTCTATATCATGTGGATAGGTATTTGGCATAGTTTACCTCCTATTATTGTTCTGATAAGTGTACTCTAATTGTCGCAATAACTCCTTTATATAACTCAACTTGATATTTCGTTGTTCCTAAACTTTGAGCAGGTTTAGCGTCAATTAATTTTCTTTTATCAATTTTAATTGAATACTCTTCTCTTAACTTTTCAACAATGTGTTTAGTAGAAACACCACCGAATACGCGCCCTCCTTCACCTGCTTTAACTTTAAATTCTAAAGTCAATTTTTCAATTTGTTCTTTTAAACTTTCTGCTTCTTTTTTATTTAAAGCATCTTGTAATTTTTCTTCTTCTTTTTGTGCAGCGACTTCTTGTCTTCCTCTTTCAGTTGCTAATACAGCATAACCATTTTTAATTAAAAAGTTTTGTCCATATCCATCAGCAACTTTTACGATTTCTCCTTTTTTTCCTACTTTTTTAACATCTTGTAATAAAATAACTTGCATATCTATTCCTCTCTTTCTTTTAAATACGTTTCAATTTGTTCTTCTAATAGCGTAATAACATTTTGTAATGTTTTTCCTTTAAACTGGCAAGCCGCCATACTAAAATGCCCCCCGCCACCTAAAGCTTCCATAATTAATTGAACATTGATATTTCTTGATGATCTCGCCGATATAGCCACGACTTCATTGTCTACTTTGCCAATGGTAAAAACAGCTTCAATCTCACTTGTTCCTAAAAGTTCATTACCGACTTTTGCTAATAATGCTCGCGATACATAATGTTCTCCTTCTTGATAAGCAATCAATATATTAGATTTATATCGATACGCATTTTGCATCATTGAAACTCTTTCCATCACCTTATCAAAAGGATCTTCTAAATATTCATATGCTAATGAAATATTTGCTCCTAATTCTTTTAATTTAGTCACCGATTGAAAAGTTCTTACTCCCACTCTTGCCTTAAAATAATTAGTATCCACAAGCATTCCAGCATACATAATGGTTGCCACTTCTTCTGTTAATTTAATTGTATTTTGTTGATATTCAAATAACTCTGTAATAAGTTCCACAGTCGAAGAAGAAGTTGGTTCAAGATAAGTTAAAACTGGTGCTTGAATAAATTCTTCTCCTCGACGATGATGATCTATCACCACAATATTTTTTACCATTTCAATTAACTTTGGTTGAAGAGCTAAAGAAGATTTATGATTATCCACAACAATCAATAACGTTGAGGGTTCAACTATTTCCAATACTTTATTAATACCAATAATCACATTTTGATATTCTTCGTTTTCTTTTAAACTTGCTACTACTTTTTTAGTCTTGTCTTCAATAGATTCAAAATCTACAACAATCTTAGCCGGTATTTCATAACTTTTTACAATTTGATATACTCCCAAAGAAGCCCCAAATGAATCTAAATCCGATTGACTATGTCCCATTATAATCACATTTTTACTAGATTTAATTAAATTCGTCAATGATTTAGCGATAACTCTTGCTCTGACTTTATTATTTTTTGTTGATGCTTCACTATTGCCCCCAAAAAAACGAATTTTTTCATTATTAGATTTAATCACTACTTGATCGCCACCTCGAGAATAAGAAAGCATAATTGCAGAGTTTGCCATTTCGTCCATTTCTTTAAGTGATTTATAATTACGCGCAATTCCGATACTTAACGTTAACACTACCCCTAATTTATCTGCTTCTTCTTTAATCACATTTAGGATATTAAACTTATCATTCACTAGCGCATGATAAGTCGCTTCATCAAAGATTAACACATATCCATCAGATTTAAAACGCCGTAATACAATACCATAATCACTTGCCCATTTAGTAATATTATTACGCACCGTTGATTGAATTAAGGCCACACGCTGTTCATCTACACGATCAATCGTATCATCATAATTATCAATATTCAAATACCCAATAATCGCTTTTTCATCATGATAGTTTTTAGCTAATTTTTGATACTCTGTCACGTCTTTTAAATACAATACCCTTGAATTAGTGTTATTAAACACCTCGAATTTACGTGATTTTGTATCAATAACCTTCACATCTTCTTGTTCAAATAAAACTTCTAAATCAGGCTGCCATTCTAATAACTTCATTCCCACAATATCCATGCCTAATTCTTTAAACAATTCACTGACCCAAATGATATTACGATTTTCATCATACATGATTAAACCAATTCCACCAAAAATCGTCGCATTAGCCACATCATTTCCTAATACTTCGCCAATATCTACTTGATCTTGATCAAATTGTTTATAAAGCAATACAATCATTAGAATGGTCTTTATAAAAACATAAGTACAAAAAATAATAAACACCATGTTTTTCACAAAAAAAGTGAGTGCTAAACAAATAATATACTCAATAATTAATTCAATATAAATAACACTCTTTAAATTCAGCACTTTTTTAGACATATCATCACCACCTAATTACTTAAATCTATTATACATGATAATTCTTTTTAAACCAATAAATATATCAATAAACCCAATGATTAAATAGACATAAGCGACATAAGGAACAAAAACCAAAAGAATACTTAAAATATAAAGCAATGTTTTTTTATTAACTGTAAAATACAAAGCCACCACCGAAACGCCTTGAAGTACCATAATCGCAAAAACTATCGTTGAACAATAGGTTAAAAATAAATGCTCTTTAAAAAAAGGCGTTAAAATTATTGTGATAATACTAATATATCCAAACCATTTTGGAAGTATCATCATTAAAAAATTAAATTGATATTTAAAAGGCACTTTTAATCTTGGCAAAATTAGCATCATTAAAATTAACATCGCATAACTTTCAATAATCGCCATAGAAAAGACAACTAATGGAATAAATTTTAAAAATGTTTCTAATGTAATCGTCGTAAAACTAGGAACCATTGCTTGGATGGTGTTAAACGTTTCTGTCATTTCTGCAATTAAATCCATTTCTAATAGCTTAGAAAAAACAGTGTACATTAAAATATTAGAAATCAAAGTAAATGCCACTGTTGTCATAAAAATAGTTGAGCCTTTATTTTCTTTTTTAAGACTATACCCTACCGACATTCCCACTAATAAAGCCGTAATGGCATAAACAATATTAATTGGTGAAGATACAACAAATGTAACAATCACAATAGCAATACTTAATGCAAACGTATCTTTTAAACTATAGTGATAACAATACCAAACCACAAATACCGGTAAAACAAAGTATATAAAATACCCAATTATTCCTCCTAAATATAAATCCATTAAAAATAAAGCACCAAACAAAGAAGTAATCATGGCACCATCTACAATCTTACGCGTTTTCTTTCGATTCATTTTCTTGCACCTTTCATAAAAAAACACTACAAAAGATAGTGTTTTTATCAATATTTTTTAGATATTTTATTTTTTAAACAACTTATCTATAATAGGATATTATAACATTATATTACCATAATGAAAACATAAAGTATTATTATCTTATTAAGTCACTGGTTTTATCGTGTTTAAAGTTAAACATAATAACATACTACAAGTTTTAATTGATGATTTTGATTAATGAAAAGTTCGTTTTATTATTTTGACTTTATAGAATTAAGATAGATAACTTGAGGATATTTTATATATTTATTTCTCTATTTAATCGTCAATCAAAAAGTTAAATAAGGAAAGAAAAAGGCTAGAAACTTTGTCCTAGCCTTGAATATCTTTAATACTTATTTAGTTTTTTTAATAAATGTAAAGTTAACTAATTCAATATTGTTATCTTTAAGAAATTGCTTTATTTCTTTACTACGTAATACTTCTAATTCTTTCATACGAGGTAATCCATAACTTGTCATTCCATATAAACGTTGATCTAAAAGTGCTGGATGGCACATAAATTCTAAAACTTCTTCATCAGTTTCTTTACAAGCTGATTCAATAAATTCAACATTTGCATTTGTATCATAAAAACGTGTGTTACATCTAACATGGTCATAAGTTTCTAATAATTGATCTTCTCTTTGGCGAATTGGTAGATCGTATTCTCGAGCCAATCTTTTGGCCACTTCAATATGTTCTGGTAATAAATGTACATGATGATGTGAGTCAATATGAGTTGGTTTTTTACCTGCTACTTTAATAAATTTTTCAATTTGTGCTTTCCATTCAACATATAATTCATCAGGATTAGCACTAGGGTGGCCATCTGGATAATTTTTAGGACGAATGAAATTCCCGTTTTCATCTGTATAACTCTTTGCACCATCTACTAATGGGCGCCCCACTGTTAATACTAAATGAATTCCTACGCCTAAATCCGGATATTTTTTGGCTTCTTCTAATGCAAATTCTGCAAAAGGCATATTCATCATACAAGTTGTTGAAGATACAATTCCATCTGCGTGTGCAAGCAATGTTGCAATTGTATTTCCTTCTGTCATACCAAAATCATCGGCATTCATAATCATTTTTTTAATCATCTTTTTCCCTCCATATCTTATGATATGATTATATGATGTTTAATACAATGATTATAGTTATTTTCATTTTTTGATAGCGCTTTTAATAATTTCAATCATTAAAGACAATCTTTACATTTTATTCAAAAATTACTTACACTTCTAACTCCAAATTACAAGTAGTTAAAATCTTCTATTGAAATCTAATCTTCCCAAGCATATGGAAGAATTTCAACTTTACATTTTGTCATTTCTTCTTTTAGCAAGTGCTTCTCTTGCTCCTAAAATGCTTAATGTCAGTTTTCCGCCTAATCTTTCTTCCTCTTGTTACTATGTCAATATTTCGGACAACTAAAATGTAAGAAATTTTAGCTGTAATTGTTTTTGTAGTAGTTTTCTTCGTATTTATTTGGTGCCTGATAATTAC
>JAGZJH010000038.1 GCA_018365815.1 Erysipelotrichaceae bacterium | reverse complement strand
CATCAACAAACAAAACATATAATCATCAGCAATAGTTAAATCATTCCAAGTTTTTAAGATAGCATTTTCATATCAATAAGATCCTTTCATCAACATGGATCCTATAAATATATAAACAAAAAATGACAGAATACTTATACAATGTTAAAATTATTTTATGCTTTATGCTATCTATTATATTATTGTCATTTCTTACTTATACTCTTACTTAAAAACGATGAATTTTAATAGTATTAAAAATACTCTACACTATTATCTTTCATCGTTTCACTTGCTATTTAATTTTCTAAATCATGTGCAATATTTTGAGCTGCAATTGCTCCATCATTTGTTGCAGTTACAACTTGTCTTAAAAATTTTTGGCGTACATCACCAGCACCGTATATTCCTTTCACTGCTGTTTTCATATTTTCATCAGTTAATACGTAACCTGCGTTATCTAAAATACCTAATGAAGTCGCAAAATCAGTGACTGGATCAGATCCAACAAATGGAAAAATTCCACTTACCTTTAAAGTAGTTTGTTCAGCAGTTTTTGAATCTTCCAATAATAATCCACATACTTTATTATTTTCAACCAACACTTCTACCGGTTTTTTCAAAAAGTGTACTTCAATCTTTTCGTTTTTAACCAATTCATCTTGAATAATTTTATCTGCTCTAAAAACATCTCGTCTAACGATTAAATGAATTTTTGAAGCAAATTTTGTTAAATAGATGGCTTCTTCTAGTGCTGAATTTCCACCTCCGATGACTGCTATTTCTTCATCTTTAAAAAATGCCCCATCGCATACTGCACAATAAGAAACACCTCTACCAATCATTTCTTCTTCGTTTTTAATATTCATACGTCTTTCTTTTGTTCCTGTTGCAATTAAAACAGCCTTAGAAACATAAGTTTCTTCTTCACATACCACTTCTTTTGTATCTCCAAGATCTTTAATCTCTTGAACTAATCCATATTCATAAACAGCACCAAATGTTGTTGCATGCTCAAACATACTATAAGCTAGTTCCGGACCTGAGACATTTTTATAACTTGGATAATTTTCAATCTCGGCAGTTAAATTTAATTTTCCCCCAGGTGCACCACCATCAAGTATTAATGTTTTTAATCCTGCTCTTGAAGCATAAAGTGATGCTGTTAAACCGGCTGGACCGGCTCCTATTATTATTAAATCATACATTATATATCATTCTCCTTTTTTATCTAGTATAGTTTAAGTTAAATATATTTATACTTTTTTGTCAATGAGTTTGCTTTTAAATTAAAAAGACTTCTAATATTTATCAAAGATACCTTGCATAAATAATAGAAATCTTCAAAAAATTAAGACTTTTTCTTAAAACAATAAATACTGATTAAGCCTATAACCCCCGCAATGATAAAGACAATTGAGGTAAGTTGTGCCATTTTGATACTCCCTAACATCAGTGAATCGCTTCGGTACGCTTCTACAATAAATCTAACGATACCATACCAAATAAAATAAAAAGCAAATTGACTTCCGTCTTTTTTTAAAAATTTATTAACCAAAAGTACAATAATGAAAAAACCGATGATATTAAGTAGCGATTCATATAAGAAAGTCGGTTGACGATAAGCCCCATCAATAAACATTCCATCTTTAATAAACTCCGGTAAAGGTAATGCACTCATCCTTTCCGAACTCATGATTTGACCATAAGCCTCTTGATTCATGAAATTCCCCCAACGTCCTATCGCTTGAGCGATTAAAACAGTTGGCATAATTGAATCACCTGCTTTTAAAATATCCATTTGATGTTTTCTACAAAAGTAAATGGCGTATGGAATAGCAGTGATTAAACCACCTTGAATAGCTAGTCCACCTTCATAAATTTTAAAAATTGCAATAGGATCACTCGCATAAATTTCATCAAACATAAAAATTACATACCAAATACGTGCACCTACAAATCCTATTAACAAAAGATTGATAAAAAAATCAGACAAGGGTAAATCCTTATACCCACGTTTAGCTAAGCGTAAAGAAGAAATATAATAAGCAAGTAATGCTCCACTAATAATAAATAAAGCATACCATTGGATACTTAATGAACCAAAGGATACAAAAGTAGCACGATCAGGAAAAAATTGCACTTTTATTTCCCTGAACTTTGATTATTAATATTTTCTAAAATACGATTTACAAATTCTTTGCTACTGTCATAACCAGATTCTTTTAATCTTTTATTCATTACTGCGGCTTCAATAACAACAGACATATTACGTCCACCCGTAACCGGAACAACAAGTTTATCAATTTCAACTCCCAGTACCTCTTCAACGACTTGCTTATCTTCTAAACCAATACGTGTATATTCTTTGCTTGGTACCCAACGTTCTAGTTGAATAATCAAATCCACTTGATCTTTTTCAATAATTGAGCCAACCCCAAACATTTTAGCGACATCAATCACTCCAATTCCACGTATTTCTAATAAATTTTGTAATACTATTGGTGATTTTCCCACAATATGTTGACCGATTTGATATAACTCAACTGCATCATCAGCCACCAATAAATGACCACGTTTAATTAACTCTAACGCAATTTCGCTTTTACCAATTCCACTATCTCCTTTAATAATAACACCTTTACCATAAATATTTAAAAACACGCCATGCATTAATGTTTCAGGAGCTAATTTTTCATCTAATAAAGCAGATAATTCCACAGAAAAACGACCCGTTGCTTGAGCAGTTAAAAAGATTGGAAAATTCTTTTCATTTGCTATTTCTTCTAAAACAGGTGGACAATCGTATCCTTTAGCAATGACTATTGCAGGTGTTAATTCATTAGTTAACATACTAAAACGTTCTTTTTGATCGTTTTGATCCATTTGATCAATAAACGCCATTTCTTTTTCACCAAAAATAATCACACGTCTAAAATCACTATGTTGAAAAAAACCTGCTAACTCAAATCCCGGTCTGTTAATATCCGGTACTAAAATAGGTCTTTCCAATGATTGTTCATTACCTGTTGCTTGAACTAACGGAAAATGTTCAAGTAATGTTTTAATTAAAACTGACTTTTTTGACATTATTTTGCCTCCTTTTGTTGATTAATTATCATATAAATTATATTCACTGCAATTAAGATTAAAAATATTCCAATCATCGTCATTCTAATCTTATCTTTTAGTATATATGAAACAAGACATAAAATAAACCATTCCATAAAATAATGTATCACTTTTATCAAAATAATTAAATGCATTTTTGTATAATATTGTTTATATTTTAAAACTGCTACAAGATAAAATAACTCTACAAACGTATAAATCAACATATAAATCAATGTAAATATCGCCATTTGTACCATCGTTAAAGTTAAATAATGTGAAAATAAAGTTTCTAAAATGAGTAATCCAAGAAAAAGAGAAGCCATACGCTTCAACATTTTTCTTGGATTTAAACTATCTAAATCAATTTTAAACACGATTTAATATATTTTTTAAAAAATGTCCGGTATAACTTTTTTCACATTTAGCGACTTTTTCAGGTGTTCCTGTTACAACAATAGTTCCACCCTCATCGCCACCTTCAGGTCCTAAATCAATAATATGATCCGCTACTTTAATAATGTCTAAATTATGTTCAATGACTATTACCGTATCCCCATTATCTACAATACGTTGTAACACTTCAATTAATTTAGCGACATCATGAGAATGTAGTCCGGTTGATGGTTCGTCTAAAATATAAACTGTTTTACCTGTGGCACGTTTTTGAAGTTCACTGGCAAGTTTAACACGTTGTGCTTCTCCACCTGATAACGTTGTTGCACTTTGTCCAAGTTTCACATATCCTAGACCAACATCTTTTAAAGTTTCCATTTTTTGAGATATTTTAGGTAGATTACTGAAAAACTCACAAGCATCTTCAACCGTCATGTCTAAAACATCGTAAATACTTTTTTCACGATATTTAACTTCTAATGTTTCTCGATTATATCGACGCCCTTCACATTCTTCACAAGGAACATATACATCAGGTAAGAAATGCATTGAGATACGTTTTACCCCATCTCCTTGACAGGCTTCACATCGTCCACCCTTAACGTTGAATGAAAAACGTCCTTTATCGTAACCTCTCATTTTAGCTTCAACAGTTTTAGCAAATAAATCACGAATATCATCAAATACTCCAGTATAAGTGACAGGATTTGAACGTGGTGTACGTCCGATTGGATCTTGTGAAACATCAATGACTTTATCAACATTTTCCAATCCTAAAATCTCTTTATGCAAGCCAGGTTTAATTTTAGTACGATTCACACTTGCTTGAATTCCTTTACATAAAATCTCATTGACTAATGATGATTTTCCTGAACCTGAAACTCCGGTAACTACTGTCAGTGTCCCTAATGGAAATTTCACAGTCAGATTTTTAAGATTATTTTCTTTTGCTCCTTTAATCGTAATAAAATTACCATTACCTTTGCGTCTTGTTTTAGGAACTTCAATCTTCATTTTACCAGATAGATATTTTCCGGTAATCGAATTTTCATTTTCCATAATTTCACTAGGTGTACCTTGTGCAATGACCTCACCACCATGCACACCGGCTCCCGGTCCAATATCAATAATATAATCAGATTCACGCATTGTATCTTCATCATGTTCAACTACTAATACGCTATTACCTAAATCTCGAATTTGATGTAATGTATGAATAAGTTTATCATTATCACGTTGATGTAATCCTATTGAAGGTTCATCTAGAACATATAATACCCCAGTTAAACGAGAACCGATTTGTGTCGCTAAACGAATACGTTGTGCTTCTCCACCTGATAGCCCAGCAGCAGTTCTAGATAAAGTTAAGTATCCTAAACCTACGTCATTTAAAAATCCTAAACGATCTTTAATCTCTTTTAAAATAAGTTCAGCAATGGTCGCTTGCGTAGGAGTTAATTCTAATTCATTAAAAAACTTCAATGCATCACGAATTGATAAATCTGTTAATTCGGCAATGTTCAATCCCCCAACTTTCACACTTAAAACTTCTGGTGTTAGACGTTTACCATGACAAGTTGGACAAACATGTTCAGAAGTAAAACTTTCATACCACTCTTTTGACCATGAAGAAGATGTTTCTTCATAACGACGTTGGATTAATGTTTTAACCCCTTCAATATATTTTGTTGATTGACTAATATTTCCTGAACTTGAAACAATCGTTAAATTAATTGGCTTTGTTGAACCAATCATAATAATGTCCATTTCTTTTTTAGTAAAGTCTTTTAAAGGTTTGTCTAAATCAATATTGTAAGTTTCACATAACTTTAAAAAACGTTGCCACTCGATACGATCAGTTCCAACGGCTGTTTTAAAATAACGAATTCCACCTTGATTAATTGACAAGTTTTTATCAGGGATAATTAAATCTATATCCACTTCATTTTTTACCCCAATTCCTCGACAATCAGGACATGCGCCTAATGGTGAGTTAAATGAAAATAAACGTGGTTCTAATTTAGGAACTGCAAATCCACAAATTGGACAAGCATGGTTTTCTGAAAATAAAGCCTCTGTTTCTAACGTTAAGTTTTGAACAATCGCTTCGCCTCCAGCAAGTTTTAAAGCTGTTTCTAATGAATCTGCCATTCTTGAATGATAGTCTTCACGTTTGATAATACGATCGACAATAACTTCAATGTTATGACGTTTGTTTTTATCTAATTCTATTTCATCTTCTAACAATTGAACCTGACCATCGACACGTACACGCACATAACCATCTTTACGTAATTGATCAAATAAATCTTTATGTGTCCCCTTTTTATTTTTAATCACCGGGGCTAACACTTGTAATCGTGAACTATCTTCATATTGGTCGATAATATCCATCATTTGTTTTGTTGTTTGTGATTGAATCGGTGTCCCATGATTTGGACAATATGGAATTCCCACACGTGCATAAAGTAATCTTAAATAATCATAAATCTCAGTCACTGTTCCAACAGTGGAACGAGGGTTGTGACTTGTTGTTTTTTGATCAATGGCTATCGCAGGAGAAAGTCCTTCAATACTATCTACATCTGGTTTATCGGCATTTCCTAAAAATTGACGTGCATAGGCACTTAATGATTCAACATAGCGTCGTTGTCCTTCAGCATAAATTGTATCAAATGCTAAAGAAGTTTTTCCAGAACCCGATAATCCGGTCATAATGACTAACTGATTACGAGGAATTTCTACATCAATGTTTTTTAAATTATTTTCTCTTGCCCCTTTAACAATAATTTTATCTTGTTCCATTATTTCACCCCTTATATTTTTGTTTTAATTTTTGAATTATCTCATCTTTAAGATACCCCTTTAATTGTAAGGTATAAGCCTCATCAAGTATTTGTTTATACTTTTGTTTCATATTAAAATTATTTTCAATTAAATCATGACCATTAATGATCGGCTTAATAGCCTCACTTCCATAAGTTTCTTTCATTTTTTTAATATAAGCATCAAATTTTTCAATTGTTGTATAATCTTGTCGCTTACGCCCCAGTTTATCACATTTTGATAAAAGAAGTAAATCATTTAACTGACAGATGCCATCGATTCGTTTTAATACCCTTAAATAAGGTAGATCATCATCTTTTTTCATCGCTACCATTAAAGCCATATGTGTTCTTACTAAAATAGAAACATAACCTGTTAATTTTTTATCTCTTGAAATTTCAAACATTAATGTCTGAGCCATTTTTTCACCGACTAAATCATGGTTAGGTGCTTTGCCTTCTGGCGTAGAAACTTTTATTTTTCCAATATCATGAAGTAATGCTGCCCACATAAAATAAAGGGGACGATCGACTTGTTTTTTACATATTGCCGCTAAATCAATCACTAGCATCGTATGATTAAATACACTTCCTTCCGGGTGAAAATCTAAGCGCTGCATAGTATTTGTCATTTGTTTTAAAAAATCCGGTAAAGCATTAATCTCTTTTAAAAATTCAAAAGCACGTGAAGGCATGGTTGACATTAAAATTTGACAATACTCCTCATAAATTCTTTCTTGACTTAAATAATTTAAATCTTTGCTCATTGTTTGACATATTAATTTTAAATCTTCATCAACTTTAAAATCTGGAAGTTTCGCTAAAAAACGAGCAACTCTTAATACTCTTAAAGGATCTTCTTTAAAAGTATCTAAATTAACAGCTTTTAGTTGTTTGCTTTTTAAATCTTCTAATCCACCATAAGGATCAATACACTCATTTAAAAAAGGATCAAACAACATCGCATTAATCGTTAAATCCCTTCTTAAACTCGCTTGTTTAAAAGTTAAATGTTTATCTAAGGTAATTTCAAATTGTTGATGTGTATGACCATTCTTTTTTTCAGTTCTCGCTAAAGCAAAATCGAATTGTGAAAGAGCTTCTATTTTATATACTCCAAAAGATTTTCCCTCAAGATTAACATTAGAAAATTTTGATAATATATTTTCAAGTTCTTCAGCTTCTATCCCATAAATTTCGACATCAATATCATGATAATGAGGCATTCCTAAGTAAAAATCACGTACAAATCCACCGACAATATATGCTTTTCCGTGTTTATTAATAGCTTCAAATACCTCTTTAACAAGACTAGGAAAATGGCTAAAAAAATCCATTATTTCTCACCTTTTAATTCCATAATAATATCTCTTAATTCCATTGCTTTTTCAAAGTCTAAAACTTTTGCAGCAGCTTTCATTTCGGCTTCTAGTTCTTTAATAAGTGTAGCGGTTGCTTTTTTGCTTGATTTTTTACCTTTTTTAATTAAATCCACTGCTGTGTCAGTATTTTCCATTCCATGAATCGCATCACGAATTTCTTTGATAATTGTTTTAGGGGTAATTCCATGTTCTTGGTTATAACGATTTTGAATTTCACGACGACGATTAGTTTCATCAATCGCTTCTTTCATTGAATCAGTCACATTATCGGCATACATAATAACTTTTCCCGAAGCATTACGTGCTGCACGTCCAATGGTTTGGATTAAAGAACGACGACTACGTAAAAATCCTTCTTTATCAGCATCTAAAATACATACTAAAGATACTTCTGGTAAATCCAAACCTTCTCTTAACAAGTTAATTCCAATTAAAACATCATATTTACCTAAACGTAAGTCTCTTAATATTTCAGTACGTTCTAGTGTTTTAGTATCAGAGTGTAAATAAGCCACTTTTAAGCCAACTTCCTTTAAATAATCGCTTAAATCTTCTGCCATACGTTTAGTTAAAGTAGTAATTAATACACGTTCATTTAATTGAATACGTTCATTAATTTCGCTAATAATATCATCAATTTGACCTTCAATAGGTCTAACTTCAATAATTGGATCTAATAAACCGGTTGGACGTATAATTTGTTCTACAAAATGATGATTAACTTTTTCTAATTCATAATCACCAGGTGTTGCAGAAACGTAAATAGCTTGATTAATCACACTTTCAAATTCTTCAAAACGTAATGGTCGATTATCTAATGCACTTGGCAATCTAAATCCATATTCTACTAAAGTTTCTTTTCGTGAACGATCGCCATTATACATTCCTCTAACTTGAGGTAACATCACATGTGATTCATCGACAATGAGTAAAAAGTCTTTTGGAAAATAGTCAATTAATGTATAAGGCCTTTGCCCTGGCACACGTCCATCAATATGACGTGAATAGTTTTCAATTCCTGAGCACATTCCCACTTCACGCAACATTTCAATATCATGGCGTGTACGTTGTTCAAGACGTTGGTGTTCGAGTAGCTTTGTTTGTTGTTTTAACTGCTCTAAACGTTCATCTAGTTCTTTAGAAATACTTTCAACAGCTCTATTCATTTGTTCTTTAGTTGTTACATAGTCATAAGCCGGATAAATTGTGTAATTGTTAAAGGAATTTAAGACTTTACCAGTTAATGGTTCAACTTCACTAATACGTTCAACCTCATCACCAAATAGTTCTACTCGAATTAACCAATTTTCAGTATGTCCAGGCATAATTTCAATCACGTCACCACGTACTCTAAATGTTCCTCTAGTCATTTCGACATCATTTCTTTGATATTGACGATCGACTAAAAAAGTTAATAACTCTTTACGATCAATAATTTGTCCTAAACGAATACTAAATATCATTTCTCGATATTGATCTGGATTTCCTAATCCATAAATTGAAGCCACAGAGGCTACAACAATAGTATCTTCTCGTTCTAATAATGAGTTCATAGAAGATGAACGTAACATTTCTATTTCATAATTCGTTTTAGCTGTTTTGTCAATATATGTATCACTTTTAGGAATATAAGCTTCCGGTTGGTAAAAATCAAAGTTAGAAACAAAATATTCAACACGATTATGAGGGAAAAATTCTTTCAGTTCAGAATATAATTGTCCTGCTAAAGTTTTATTATGAGCTAAAACTAAAGTCGGTTTATTCACTCTTGCAATGACATTTGAAACAGTAAATGTTTTTCCGGTTCCGGTTCCTCCTAGTAATACTTGTTCCTTTTTCCCCTCTTTAATTCCTTGAACTAATTGTTCAATGGCTTGGGGTTGATCTCCGGTAGGTTGATAATTTGATACTAATTCAAATTTAGGCATATTCTCACTCCCTTACATTTTATTTGATTAAAGATTCCACTGCTTTTAAGATGTGATCTTCTTGATTCGTATACATATGTTTTAAAGCTGCATTGATTAATACTTCTTTATCACTAGGATCAAATGAGCCATTGACTTCTAAATTCATTGCAGTTTCAAAATTGATCATTGCCTCTTTAGTCGCTAATGAAAAATAACCATCTTCTCTATCGACATTGTATCCTAATAATTTCAACATTTTTTGAAGTTCACCCACTCGTGTATCCACACAATCGTAACTTAAAGTTTTATCTAAATCAAATTGGTACAATGTGACATTTTGTGAATTATCCACTTCAACATCAGGACTAATTCCTACCCCATTAATGTTATTTTGGCTTGGTAATAACCATTTTGAAGTTGTTAATTTTACGACACTTAAATCACTTAATGTAATTTGATCTTGAGCGACACCTTTGCCATAACTTTTTTCACCCACCACTTGATAATCTAAAACTTCTTGTAACGTACCGGCAAGAACTTCTGAAGAACTCGCTGAATTTTTATTCATTAAAATATACCCATTTACAAATCGATATGGATTTTCATTTTTAGATTTAAATTCAGTTAGTTTACCTGTTCGATCTTGGGTATAAAACATCACTTGATCCTTTTCTAAAAATAATTCTAAAATATCTTTTGCTGTTTTTAGGTATCCTCCCGGATTATCACGCAAATCCAAGACTATTGTATCAATTTTCTTTGCTTTCATATCTCCCATTGCTTTTTCAACTTGTGCAGTCGTGTGATTACCAAAAGAGGTAATTGTAATCAACCCATAATCTTTATTATTCACATTTTTAATTTCATAAGTCATTGATGCATCAAATGCACTACGCACCACATCACATTCAAATTCTTCTTGATCACGTTTTATTTTTAAATGAACAGTTGTATTAGCTTCTCCTTGGATTTTTTCCACGACCTCATCATTATTTAATCCACTTAATGTCACGCCACCTGCTTCTAAAATAACATCACCTTCTTTTAAACCTGCTTGAGATGCTCCGCCATCTAAATACACTTTAGAAATAATTGGAACTCCTGAAAGTGTATTGAAGGAAACTCCAATTCCCACATGGTTTTGGTTAATTGAATTCGTAAAATCTTTTAATGAAGATTGAGTAAAATAACTACTATAAGGATCATTTAAAGAAGCCAACATACCATTAATTAAAGCCTCATCTATATCAAAATCTTCACCAGTGTTTAACCATTGATTATGAATAAGTGAATATACTTCTTGGATTTTATTATTCCCTGAAATATTATTAATTTTCGTTGTTTTGAAATTTTTACCTAAATAAAATCCCCCTACTAGACAAAGAATCAGTCCTAAAATAAAAGCACTTAACGTAATTTTGACCCTTCCTTTTCGTCTTGTTTCTTGTTTAAATTCCATGTCATCACCTCAATATCTACATTATACACAAATATTTTTATATAAGCATTAAAAAAGTATATTTTTATATCCTGTATATTTTCAATATAAAAAATCCTTAAACTTAAGATGTTTAAGGATCAAAATTTAATTAAGAAACAATTCGACGCGCCGCATAATATTTTTGCGCCCAATAACCACTAAAATAATCCACACGCACTACTGAACGTGCATTAGGTGCATGAACAAATTTTCCATCACCAATATACATTCCCACGTGAGTTGGTGGTGTTCCACTCATTGTATGGAAGAAAATTAAATCTCCAGGAATTAATTCACTTGTCGATACAGAACGACCATTATTAATTTGATCCCATGTTGTACGACCAATTGTAATTCCAGCTTGACGATAAGCCCATTGTGTCAGTCCTGAACAGTCAAATGAATTTGGGCCGGTTGCTCCCCAAACATAAGGAGCCCCTAACTTACTTAAAGCTGCTTGAACTGCTCCGGCAGCATTACCGGGAATTGTTTGTCCCCCACTTGTTGAACCATTATTCAAATCATCTTTGACACCATTCAACTCATCTTCACGCACTTGACTAGCTTGTAATGCTGCATCCATTTCTGCCATTGAATCTTCATTGGCTTCTTGTAATGCTTTCATAGTTTCCCAATCTGATTGATACTTCACAACCAATTGATCTAATTCAGCTTTTTTAGTTGCTAAAGAATTTTTAGCTTCTTCTAATATTGTTTTAGATTCTTCTAAACTGACTTTATCTGCTTCTAATTGTGCTTTACTATCATTTAATTCACTAATCAGTTGTTTATCAGCTGAAGTAATTTCACTTACCCCTTCAATTCGTGCAAATAAATCAGAAAAATCACTCGCACCTAAAATAAAGTCAATAAATTGATTAGAATTTGTATAAGTTTGCATTTCATACATACGATCTTTTAAAATATTTTCTTTGGTCTCAATTTCTTGTTCAGTATTTTTAATATCTACATTCAAAAACTCAATTTCTTCATTTTTTAAAGCAATTTCATTTTCTGTTTCTTTAATTTGATTTGCAACTACTGCTACTTGTTCTTTAGTTTCATTAACATTCGCCTTAGCAACAGACATATCATCTGTTAATGAATCATTTTTTTCATTGATATACGCCTTAAATTCTGTACAAGTCGCACGTTCGCTTTTAGAAAGATCAGTACGTTTACACATTTTAAGCATTTCACTTTCACGTCCAGAAAAATCTGTAGCATAAGCGTCTTTAGTGTAATTGTAAAAACAAGTAATGACAAAACTTAATGCTAATATCGTTTTTATTAGTTTTTTCATAACCTACCCCCTTAACTTTTTAAGAAACGACGAATAGATACATAACTTCCGATTAATCCAACACTTGACCCAAGTAACATTAAAATCGCTCCAAATTCATAGATAAATGGAGAAGGGGCTCTTAAAGATAACATTGATGAGAAAAATACACCACCAAGTTGTTCAAATATTGTATTATATCCAACATATAAAGCAATGATTGGGATAATTGCGCCTAGTATTCCTATTAAAATCCCTTCAATCATAAACGGAATACGAATATACCAGTTTGAAGCTCCTACCATACGCATAATTGAAATTTCTGTTTGTCTTGAATTGATAGTAATTTTAATTGTATTGGCTATTAACATTAAAGCAATTGCAGTTAATGCAACAATAAAAATTGCCCCACCATTTCTGACATTTTCTAACCCTGCAACTAATGAAGAAGTAGATTCTCCACCATATGTTGCTTTATTGACATTGGCTAAATCGTTAATTGTCGCAGTAATCTGTGGCATAGTTTTAGGATCTTCTACTTCCACAATATAAGCATCACCTAAAGGATTATCTTCTCGATAACTTTCGAATAAACTTTTTCCATCTTCACCATATTGTTCAATCATATCATTTAATTGTTCATCTTTGCTTGAAAAAGTATAATTCTTGATTCCACCAATTTGACCAATTTGTTCGCCGATCGTTTTAACGTCTTCTTCGCTAATATAACGTTCAAGCTTTACAAAAATCGTTAAACTTTCTTCAACATTACGCGTCATATCTTGTATGTTAATCGCTAAAACACCAATCACTCCAATTAAAAGTAAAGTTACTGTAACTGCAAATATTGAAGACACACTCATTACACCATTACGCCAAATGTTTTGAATTGCGGTTTTTGTATGATTTGGTAAATTTTTTATACAACTTATCAGTTCTTTAAATATCATATTCATAGCCTCCTGATAATGTATCTGAAGCTACACAACCATTTGCAATTGTGATAGTTCGTTGTTTATATTCTTCAACAATAGTAATATCATGTGTAACTACTAAAATTGTTGTTTTTTGTTCTCGATTGATTTTTAATAAAATTTCAATAATTTCTCGCGAAGTCACCGGATCAAGATTTCCAGTCGGTTCATCTGCAATCAATACTTTAGGATTATTAACAATCGCTCTTGCGATGGCTACCCGTTGCTGTTGACCACCTGAAAGTTGATGAGGATAAGCATTGGCTTTTTCTTCTAATCCAACCAAAGCTAGTGTATCACGAACTCTTGAACGAATCTGTGACCGTGGGGTGTCAATTACTTCTAAAGCAAAGGCAACGTTTTCAAATACTGTTCGTTTAGGAAGCAAACGATAGTTTTGAAAAACAACCCCAATCTTACGTCTAAAATATGGAACATTTTTATTTTTAATCGCCGAAACATCTTGTTTATCCACTAATACTTTCCCTGATGTCGCTTTTTCTTCACGATATAATAACTTAATGAATGTTGATTTACCTGCACCAGTTGCACCGATAACATAGACAAATTCACCCGGTGCAATCGATAAATCCATTTTGTTTAAAGCATGAACTCCTGTTTTATATTTTTTTGTGACTCCTTGGAGTTTAATCATAATTTTGTCGATTAAATTTCGACTTCCCCCTTTCTTATATAAATTATCTAATAGAAACTAAATTTTCCATCCTTAAACATTATAACATAATTGACTTCGTTTTTTATCTTTTTTAATAACATAATGTAGAAAAAACAGTAATTATGTTTTTTCATAAGTAAATGGGGATTATCGTTATTAAAATCATAAATTAATTTAAGCAATAAGCCTTGATAATTATTTTATAATGATAATACACATAGCAAAAAAACTATCTCAATTTTCTTGAGATAGTTCCCATCTTAAATATGCATAGATAAAATCTTCTAAATTTCCGTTCATAACTTGTTCTGTTTGACTAGTTTCATAACCTGTTCTTGCATCTTTAACTAAACTATAAGGATGAAAAACATAAGAGCGGATTTGTGAACCCCACCCATTTTCCATTTGTTCTCCTTTTATATCACTTAACTTTTGTTTTTGACGTTCAATTTCCAATTGATAAAGTTTGGATTTAAGCATTACTAAGGCTTGTTCACGATTTTTAATTTGAGAACGTTGATTTTGACAAGTAACAACAATATTGGTTGGTAAATGAGTAATACGAATCGCTGAATCTGTGGTATTGACATGTTGACCTCCTGCACCTGAAGAACGATAGGTATCAATTTTTAAATCTTCTTGTCTTATTTCGATTTCAATATCATCGTTAAATTCAGGCATGACATCAACAGAAGCAAAAGAAGTATGACGACGAGAATTTGAATCAAATGGTGAAATTCTGACTAGCCGATGAACTCCTTTTTCGGATTTTAATAATCCATAAGCATTATATCCCTTAACTAGAAAAGAAACTGATTTAATTCCTGCTTCTTCCCCATCAAGATAATCTAGCACTTCAACTTTAAAGTCATTTTTACTAGCATATCTTGTATACATACGATACAACATTTCAGCCCAATCTTGACTTTCCGTTCCCCCTGCACCTGGGTGGATTTCAACAATGGCATTGTAGTGATCATAATCATGAGATAAAAGCATTGTTTTATCAAATTCATCTAATTCTTTTTCAAATGTCTCATAATCTTCGTTTAACACTTCTATAAATTCTTCTTCACCCATTTTAATCAAATCGTAGACTTCATTCATATCATCAAGGCTATTTTTTAAATGTAAATACGTATCGACAATTTTTTTAATTTGACTGAGTTGATCATGAATTTTGCGTGCATGATCAACATCCTCCCAAAAATCACTTTCCATTGTTTGAGCGGTAAGTGATTCAATTTCCATTTGTTTTGTTGCAACATCGATGGATTTTCCCATTTCTTCAAGAAGTAAATGGGCTTTTTCAAGCCCATGTTTAATTTCATATAATTCCATTATTTGAAATCCACTGTAATATTGAAACGACCTAAACGTTCTTCTACTTCTTGATTTAATTCTTTTAATCCCATTCGACGAATGTTTGTTGCAATACTTGTCGCAATTGAAGCAGACATTTCCTCAAACATATAAAATGCTTCTTCCGTATATTCACGTAATGGATCTTTTTGTGCATAGGCACGTAAATAAATTCCATTTCTTAATTTAGCCATCGCATCGATATGATTAATCCATGTATAATCAATAACACTTAACAATACATTGCGTTCATATTCACAACGTTGTTCTAATGTTAAACCTTCTCTAAAACGCTTTAAATACCCTTGGTATACAATTTCTGTTAAAGTGTTAATTAATTTATCTTTATTGTTTTCTACACTTTCTTTATTACTTGTATTTAAAACTGTAAATAACATATATTTAGAACCCACTGCTTTTAATACATTATCCACATCAATTTTATTTGTTGAAGGATCTATGTTTAAACGCACTTCCTCTTCAATAGCTTGTTTAAACATATCTTTAACGGTATCACTTAAATCATTAACTGACATAATATGATCTCTTTCAGCATACATAATTTCACGTTGTTGTCTCATGACATCATCATATTGTAATACTTGTTTACGCATATCGAAGTTATTTCCTTCTACACGTCTTTGTGCGTTTTCAATTGATTTAGAGACCATTTTTGCTTCGATGGCTTCATCGCCCATCATTTGAACCATTGATTTTACCTTTTCACTGGCAAAGCGTGAAAGTAAATCGTCTTCAAATGATACATAGAAACGTGAATATCCTGGGTCTCCTTGACGTCCTGAACGCCCTCTTAACTGATTATCGATACGTCTTGATTCATGACGTTCTGAACCAATAACTGCTAATCCACCTAGTTCTTTAACCCCAGGGCCAAGTTTAATATCTGTTCCACGTCCAGCCATGTTTGTTGCAATAGTTACAGCACCTTTAACTCCTGCACGCATAATAATTTCTGCTTCTTTAGAGTGGTTTTTAGCATTTAAAACATTGTGACGTATTCCACGGCTTTTTAACATATTACTAATTTTTTCACTGGTTTCTACTGCAACTGTCCCAATTAAAATTGGTTGTCCAGCTTTATGACGTTGTTCAACTTCATCACATAATGCATTAAACTTCGCTTTACTGTTGGCAAATACTAAATCAGTAGCATCATAACGAATAACCGGCAAGTTTGTTGGAATTTCAACAACCCTCATGTTGTAAATTAATCTAAATTCTTCTTCTTCAGTTTTAGCAGTTCCGGTCATTCCGGCTAATTTATTAAACAATCTAAAGAAATTTTGATAAGTAATATTGGCTAAAGTGACTGTTTCTTCTTTGATTGGTACACCTTCTTTAGCTTCGATGGCTTGATGTAACCCATCAGAATAAGCACGTCCTGGCATTACACGTCCTGTAAATTGGTCGATAATTAAAATACTTGCATTATTAATATCGTGACTACCATCTTCTGTAGCAACCATATATTCCACATCACGAGTCATTGCGTAATTGGCTTTTAATGCCTGATTAATCCCATGAACAATAGATGTATTTTCAGCATCATACAAATTATTAACTTTAAAATATTTTTCTGCACGAATAACACCATGCTCAGTTAAAGTGACAGCACGTGTAGTCGTATCAACTAAATAATCTTCTTCATCGTTTAATGATTTTACAAAAGCATCGGCTTGAACATAAAATTTAGCTGTATTTAATTGTCCGCCAGAAATAATTAAAGGTGTTCTTGCTTCATCGATTAAAATAGAGTCTACTTCATCGACTAAAGCATAATTTAATGGACGTAATACTTTTTGATCCATTGATTTAACCATATTATCTCTTAAATAATCAAATCCTAATTCTGAATTTGTTGTATAAGTAACATCACAATGATGAACTTCATATTTTTCTTGATGAGATAATCCATGACGATTTAATCCCACAGTTAATCCTAAAAATTCAAATACTTTTCCGTTTCCTTGAGCTCCTACACCTGCTAAGTATTCATTAACTGTAACAACGTGCACACCTTGTTTTGATAAAGCATTTAAATACACTGGGAAAATAGCAGTTAAAGTTTTCCCTTCACCTGTTTTCATTTCCGCAATATCACCATTATGTAAAGCAATGGCTCCCATTAACTGAACTTTAAAAGCATGAAGTCCTGTAATTCTTCTAGCGGCTTCTCTAGCTACAGCATAGGCTTCAATCATAATGTCATCTAAACTAACACCATTTGCAATTTTAGCTTGAAATTCACTTGTTTTAGCTTTTAAATCATCATCACTTAATTTTTTCATTTGATCTTCAAGTGCAATAATTTGATTAGCTTGAGATTCTAATTTTTTTAAAATTTTATTTTCTTGTGAAAATGCTTTTTTAATTTTATTTAAAAAACTTACTTTTTGAGTTTGAGTTTTATAATTATTTACCATCACAGGTGAATCATGTGTTTCCACATCTTCAAATGTTTCAATATGGATATCCTCTTCCCTTTGATCACCCAAATCAACAATTTTGTATTCTTTTTCATTGTTCATATTCTGATCATCTTTTCCAACTTTTAATACCATATGAACGCTCCTTTCAATTTATACATTTTATTATAGCATTTTATAATCTTAATTCAAATGAAAAAGGTGAACATTTGTTCACCAATTAATATCTTACCGCTCCTGCATAACGACTTGCCCAATAAGATTCATTAATATTTGTAATCTTAACACCTGATCTTGAATTGGCTGCATGAATCATTTGACCATTACCAATGTAAATTCCCACATGGCTAATTGGTCCTTCAGTATTGAAGAATAATAAGTCTCCAGGTTGATAACTAGATACTTTTGTTCCCCTCGCATATTGAGCACCTGTTGTACGTCCAATATACTTACCATTTTGACCATATACCCATTGAGCAAACCCTGAACAATCAAATGCATTTGGTCCAGCTGCTCCCCATACATAACGATTTCCGTTTTTAGAAAGTGCTGTATTAATAATACCTTCATTCGAACTTCTTACTGTAATAGTCACAGTTTTAGAAGATGTATTGTTAGCAGAGTCAGTTGCTGTAATTGTGATAGTATACTTACCTGGTTTAGAACCATCTACACTTCCATCAATCGTTGCATTTGCAGTCACATCACCATCTTTGTTATCGACAACTGATAAATGACTTCTAACATCATAAGAGGCTCCTTCAGTAATTTCAGCATCGCTAATATTAATCACTGGTGCAGAGACGTCACCAACAGTCACAATTAACTCTTGAGTTGACACATGACCTGTGCCATCTTTAGCTACCACAGTTGTTGTTTGTGGTTCTTCTTTTGTTGTATCTATTTCATTTGTTAAAGATAATTCATATGATCCACTATTATCACTGACTGATAAATAATCAGTTGGATAGAAAGCAGAACCATAATCCACTGCCACTTCATTTGTTGTATTTAACGCAATTACCGGTGCAGTTAAATCTCTCACTATAAAGTCAAACGTTTTTGTATTAACATTTCCTGAAGAATCTTTAATTGATAAAGTTAAAGATTGCGGTTCTGTACTAGAAGTATCTAAACTTCCTTCTACGTCCATAAATTCTGTAATATCTCCATCAGCGTTATCAATTGCATTAATGTAAGATTTTACATCATTACTTCCGTTTAAATTCACAACCACTTTTCCTTCTTCAAAAAGTACTTCTTCGTTTTCTACTAATTCAAAATTTGGTGCAACGTGATCTTCAACTTTTACTTCAACAATTTTAGTTGTCGTATTGTTAAACATATCTGTTGCTTCTACAATTACACTAGAACTACCTACTTCTTCATCTCTTAATGTTGATGTATCTACATTAACAGTTAATTCATCATAAGTTGCTCGGTTATCTTCAATATTGATCATATTTACATCAAATCTTTCACCATAATTTAACGTGACAACATCGCTTTTAATTACAGGGGCTTCACGGTCTAATGCTGCATACCCTACTAAGAAAAAGGACATCACACACGCCATTGGTAAAAACACCTGATAGCGTCGTAAAACGGCTTCTTTGATTGCTGAATACTTCTCAAAGTTCATCCTTTTTACCTCCATTTCTTATAAATACCCGTCTAATTATATCAAAAATATTCTAAAAATCAACCTTTTTTTTAATTTTACCCATTTTTTGCGACATTAAACGAGTAAAATAGAGGGACAAAATCCCTCTACTTTTTTTAAACTCTAACAACGTTTTTTGCTTGTAATCCTCGATCACTTTGGAAGATTTCAAACTCAACAAGTTCACCCTCATTAAGTGTTTTATATCCGTCTTGAACTATTTGACTATAATGCACAAATATATCCTTTCCTTCCTCACGAGCGATAAATCCAAACCCTTTTTCGCTATTAAACCACTTTACTTTACCTTGCATAAAAAAACCGTCCTTTCTTCTCTACGTATTAAGTATAAACAATCCATTTTTGATTAGAAAGTTTTTTCGCTCGACAAAGTTTGCATTAGACACGTTTAGACAAAACCAGAAAACTTATCGACTTTACATTGGCTTGTTT
This sequence comes from Erysipelotrichaceae bacterium, assembly GCA_018365815.1. Classification (GTDB taxonomy): domain Bacteria; phylum Bacillota_I; class Bacilli_A; order Erysipelotrichales; family Coprobacillaceae; genus Beduini. The sequence continues at coordinate 1,643 of JAGZJH010000038.1, read as the reverse complement.
GACACAATTTGCACACGCCATTAACGTTTGACCCGAAGTCATCACGTCATCAATAATTAACACTTTTTGATGATTTAACTTTTCAAAATCTTTAATCGCAATAATTTGATGAATGTTTTTACGTTTAGAATAGGGCTGGTCAGATTGCTTATAGTCAGTTGTTTTATACAAACCAGTAAAAAGGGGAAGATCTAAAGTCTTGGCAATTTCTTCCATCGGCTTAAAACTACGTTTATTATTTTGTAACATTGAAGAAGGTGTTACAGCTATAACATAATCTTTATACATACGTTTTAATTTCCCTAAATAACAACTTAAAAACACATCTTTTAAAGAGTAATCATATTGACCTTTATAACGATATAATAACGTTTTGAAAAACTCATTATATTCATATAAATACAAAATAGGATACCCCATTAACTCATCTTTTAAAAAAAGCACATTTAATTGTTTTAAACATGATAAACATAGATTAGGATTAGCGATATATGAAAATAAGAAAGGTAGCCTATCAATCCGTTTAAAACAAACTAAACACTCATTTTGTTTAAATGAACAATACGAGCAATGCTTTTTTTCATTGCCTTGCTTTTTTGATTTGATAAATAAATCACCTCACCGGTAGGAAATTTAGGACTACGCCCTACTCTTCCTGCTATTTGAATTAAAGTTTCAGTATTAAAAACCCCATGACTGGCATCATAAACAATGACTTGGACATCTTCTATAGTAATTCCTCTTTCTAAAATTGTAGTCGTCACAATAAAATCCAATTCTTTTCGTTTTAACTTTTCTATGATCTTTTCACTATTTAATGTCTTTGAACTAATGCATTCAAACTTGCTAGAAGTAAAATTAGATTGAAATATCTTAAAATCTTTGATTCTAGGGACAAAAATTAATACTGGTTTTAAACAGTGGCGAAGATATTTTTTAATGTAGCCTATCCAACATATTTGGGGAAGATATTTGATTTTAGGAACGGGTAAATCTACATGATGGTATCTTCTATTTAACACATAAAAACTGACATCATTAAAATCATCACGAGTTAAAGTTGCCGACATAAAAATAAATTGCCCTTTGATTGATTGAAATAGCATATCTTCAAGTAACTCATCTTTATAATAAGGAAACGCATCTGTTTCATCTAAAATCAACAAAGAAAATTGTCGATGAAATCGATATAACTGATGAGTAGTGCATATAATCAGTTGCCCATCAATATTACCGGCATGACCGCCATAAAACAACTCTGGTGTAATATTAATGAATTGTTTTTGAATACGCGTAGCAAGTTCAATGACAAGTGACTTTCTTGGAATAGCCAAACACACACGTTTTCCCTCATTTAACACTGTTTTAATACTATCGTATATAATTTCTGTTTTTCCAGAACCGCATACTGCTAAAACTACTGCATTTTTACCTTGTTTATAATTATTCACTAAAGAAGTGGCCACTTCTTTTTGTTGTTGTGACAAAGAATAATCAAGGTGATAATCAATACATCGATTAGGATATGAAATCTCCTTTGTCTCTAACTTTTCATCTAAAAAAACTCTTCCAAACATAATACATCTACGACAATAATATCGATTAGAAACTTTTTGGAAATATTTAGATTTAGTTGTTTGACA
>JAGZJH010000037.1 GCA_018365815.1 Erysipelotrichaceae bacterium | reverse complement strand
AGAAAGTCAAACAACATTCTTTTAGATATAAAATTAGAGAATGGACAAGAATGTATGATAAACACGGACCTAATATCTTGAAACATTCAAACGAAAATTGTAAGTGGACACCTGATGATAAGTTGGTTTTAATAAATCAATATTTAACAGGTAAATCCATGACTTCTGTTGCGATTGATGCGGGAATTGATAAAGGTTTATTGTACTCTTGGATTCGCAAATACGAAGAATTAGGATATAATGGTCTTGTAGAATCTAAGAAAGGTCGCAAATGCAAGAATCCTGATATGAACAAGAAAACAATTTGTTCATTAATTTTTGATTGTGTTACATTAGTCTGATTTAAAATTGATGAGGCATTTTCTACTACTTCTTTTAAAACATTTAAAGACTCTTTTGTATAGTTTTTATCATAATATGTTTGAGCCTCTTGAATTTTTTTAGTTAGCAAAGTTTGGTCAACAATTTCTACTTTTGATTCGAAATCTAATGCTAATGAAATATCCAACGCTCTATTCATAAAAGTTTCTACAATTTGTAATCGATATACACCATCACTTTCTTCTACTAATGGAAATGTCATTTCATCAGGAACTTCAATAGTCCCACTTGTTGTATTTACTTGACGTAAAGAAGTTGGTTGGACACTTACTACTTCCCCATTTTGATAATAACCTAAACTTAAAATATTCACTAAATAAGTTTGTCCAATTGTAATTGATATTTCTTGTGAGTGAACAGTGGCTTCTAAACTTCCATCTGAATATTCTTTAACAAGAATATTCTCACCAAATACTTTTGATAATCCTTCATTAACTGCTTCAATGGGAGCCCCACTTTTAATTGAAGCCACCGGTACTTCATAAGTTGCAACAAGTGTTTTTTGTAAAGACGTTGAACTTGACACTAAATCGATATTTTGATTGCTACTTGCTAATGCAGTAGAAATATTTACCATCGGTGAAACTAAAGTCAGTGAACCGACTAACAACATATTTAATACTCTTGATTTTTTCATATAACCCTCCTATATAGTTAGCTTAGTCTAACTTTTTTTAACAGTCACATTTTAACAAGTACATTTTTATTTGTCATCACTTAATTTATTGCATCTAAGCAACAAAACGCTACGCATTGTTAGAAATAACTAACTTTTATCATATAATCTTTACTGTTGCGTTAATGCAACAGTTTTTAAATAAATATCGTTAAAATATATTCTTTTTCAATAAAATTATCTAAATGATGTTGTAAAGTTGTTTTAATCTTAATTGTCCCTAAGACAAACTTCTGCTTACCAATTAACATAAATTGTAAAGTAGATAGTGGGAAAAAGAAAGTTTCGCCATCTTTTGCCACATTTTTATACTCCCCACTATCAAGATATTGAATATTTTGAATGTGATGATTTAAAGGAACTTTGAGCCATACTGTCCCTTTTTGATTTTTGATAGATATTGTTAAAGTGTGATCAAGAGCATTGACAATAGAATTAACTAGCATTTGACTAGATTGAAGGATAAAGGGAAATTGATAATTTCCTTCTTCAAGATGAGTTTGTAAGTAATTTCCTGTTAAAGTGGTATGTTGTTTAAATAAACGGTAAATCTTATTTTTCTTTAAATCTTCTTTAATTAACTCTAAAGTCTCTTTAGAAAAAGTAATCGTCAAAGTAAGCACTTCTTCTTGAATATTATAATCATTAATATTTTGGTTAGATAACCATTCTAAAATAATTTCACGACACAAATAATACTACCTAGCCACTTTTAATCCATATTCAGTTAATACAATAGAGCGTTGCTTTTTTTCTACAATTTTATTTTTTTCAAAATTTTGAATAATACGAGTGATAGTTGATTTATTAACGCCTATTAAATTTGCCATATGCGTGACATTACACATCTTAGAGTTCATTTGTAATAAATAAAGTAATCCCCTTACTTTTAATACTGTCATTTCTTCCATTTTTAACCCCCATAGTAAGTTAGTTTAAACTAACTTTATGAGAGTATCATACCTATTTTTCAAGAAAAAATAAAGAGAAATTGAAAACATATTAATCAACACGATAAACTTTTTCAATTTCTAAAAATAATTAACATAAAATTAACATTTATCTATAATAGATAAACGTATGCAATGGGAGGGTTTGTATGAAAAAAAGTTATGAAATGGATATGTGTAATGGTCCGATTTTCAGTCGTATTATTCTATATTCAGTACCGTTAATTCTATCAGGAATATTACAATTATTATTTAATGCCGCAGATATTATTATTGTCGGACGTTTTACTGGAAGTGAAGCACTTGCAGCCGTAGGTTCAACAAGTTCATTAATTAACTTATTAATCAATTTATTTATCGGTTTGTCTGTTGGGGCAAATGTTTTATTTGGTCGTTATGTTGGTGGTAAAAAAGATGATGATGCCAGTGAAACTGCTCATACTGCCATGTGTATTGCTTTATATGGTGGAATTATTATGATTTTTGTGGGGATCTTTTTTGCGAAACCGTTATTAGAATTAATGGGAACACCACATGATGTGATCAATTTAGCGACATTATATATGCGTATCTATTTTGTGGGAATGCCTGCTTTTATGATTTATAACTTTGGGGCAGCATTACTTCGTACTGTTGGAGATACTAGAAGACCTTTATATTTTTTAATCGTCGCAGGAATTGTGAATGTTGTATTTAATTTATTTTCAGTGATTGTATTAAAAATGGGAGTGGCCGGAGTTGCCATAGCTACAATTTCTTCTCAATTTATTTCAGCGATTTTAATTATAAAATGTTTAATTCAAGAACAAGGAGTTTTAAAAATTACAAAAGAAAAATTTCATTTCCATAAAGATAAGTTTATAGAAATGATTAAAATTGGTTTACCAGCCGGATTACAAGGAATGATTTTTAATATTTCAAATGTCTTAATTCAATCTTCTGTCAATTCCTTTGGATCAACTATTATTGCTGGAAATACCGCGTCAAGTAATATTGAAGGATTTGTTTATACTTCGATGAATGCCATTTACCAAACCTCTTTAACATTTACTAGCCAAAATATGGGGGCTAAAAAATATCATCGTATTGATAAAATACTACTTCAATGTTTAGGAATTGTATCTGTTGTCGGTTTAACATTTGGAATAAGTGCTTATTTATGTGGGCATCAGTTATTATCAATTTATTCTAATGATCCTCAAGTCATTGAAGCCGGATTAATTCGTTTAAGTTTAGTATGTGCACCATATTTTTTATGTGGAATTATGGACGTCATTGTAGGAAGTTTAAGAGGAATGGGTTATTCAATTATGCCGATGTTAGTTTCTCTTACCGGGGCTTGCTTATTTAGAGTGATTTGGATTTTTACTATCTTTAAAGCTCATCATACACTATTTTCGTTATACATCTCTTATCCAATTTCTTGGTTATTAACATTTACGGCTCATGTCGTTTGTTATATGATTGTACGAAAAAATACTTTTAATCAATAGAGATTTACTGTAATAAAGGTCTACCCTAATAAGTAGACCTTTTGATGTTATTTTAATTTAATTTTAGCCATATCTCTATACATTCCCATTGTCAACTCTTTAGTATAAGTTTCTTTTTCAGGGTTATCAATTTCGTTATTTAATTCTAATTCAATAGAATAAGGTACTTTTACCCATTGATAAGAAAGTGAACTCCATTGTTTAGTATTAAGGGTTCCTTCTAATATTAAATAGGTGGCATCTACACTTTCTAATGGATTCCCATTCCATTTTTCATCTTGAAAAATTTCTAAACCATTCCCTACGCTTCCAACATTAATCAAACTTCGATTAAAGATTTTATCAAAATAAGGGGTGTGGGTATGTCCATAACAAACAATATCTGCGATTTTTGAAGAATTTACTAATTCTCCTGGTTGAAACATTTTTAATTTCTTTTGAATATTTGAAGCACTGACAACAAAGTCATGGTTAGAATACGGGGTCGCATGGATAAACCGAATTAATCTTCCACTCATATAAATTTCATGACTTGTGGGAAGTTTTTTTAAATACTCAAGCCAAGAGGCTGAGATTAATTGACGATTCCAAAGGTATCGTGGTGAATTTAATTTTTCACTCGATTCGTTTGAAAAATATTCATCACAATTGCCTTGAATCATGACTTCACATTTTTTAATAAGTAATTCTAAACATTCATTAGCATGCACGCCTTTAGCGATATTATCTCCTAAACAATAAATATGATTAATTCCTCTTTCTTCAATGTCTTGTAACACTGCTTTAAGTGCTTCTAAATTTGCATGAACATCAGAAATAACTGCAATACGATCCATTATTATATCTCCTTTAATTAAAGTTTTCTTTGTTGAAATTATAACATTTTACTATAGTTTTGATCATCTTTTTATTTGTAATGATAAGCTGTTTTGTCTTAGTAAAATGTACTTTTATCAAAATCATTATTTTCAAATAAAATATGATATAAACAGATTTTTCAACTATTTATACTGATATATATCATTTAGAGTATAAAATTATTTTATATTTCTATACAAAACACTTTAATCAATTAAACAATCATGAAATTAAAAAAAACAGTAATAATCTTACTTATTCCATTTATCCTATCATTTACTTTGACTTTGCTATTTTCAAAAATAAGTACATAGAAAATCTTTGCATTAGTCATTCTTTTTGAAGTGATTATAGATATAAAATTAAAAATTGGTTTATTAGAAAAAAATAAATTAAACAAAACTTTATTTTATAAATCTATATTCAAAAACACCCTCCTTACATATATGTTTTTTAACTCTTTTATTTCATCTTTTAATATCACTCTTGCCGTTTTGGATATATTCCACAATCTCATCTTTAGATAATATCGCACTATCACCATAAGTCGTATGGGCTAATACACCACAAGTTGTGGCATATTCAATCAACTCATGAGGATACATGTGTGAAAAATATCCATCAATCGCACCGGCAGCAAAACCATCTCCCCCACCAATGCGATCTAAAATCGTTAATTCCATTTTAGAACTAATTGCCATATCATTTTCACTAATCATATAACCTGTAAGATGTTGTTCTTCTCTAATTGTCCCAAAAATAACTTCGATATGATAATCTTTACACATTTGTTTCATCACATCTTCAAGTTGTTTTATATAAGGTAATTTTAAATCTGTTTGTTTATCTAATAAAATTTTGAATACTATTTTTTAATGTTTATCAACTCCATAAACATTTTTAAATTAATCACTATTTTGCATAAATATCGCAAAATGAGGTGAAAGAATATGTTACTACAGTTTAAAACAGAGAATTTTAAGTCATTTTTAGATGAAATGGAGTTTTCGATGACGCCCGCTCCAAAACAAAAAGATTTAGAATATAGCATTTTAGAACATAAGATTGGTAATAAAACAGATAAAGGACTATGCTCGGCGGTTATATATGGTCCTAATGCTTCCGGAAAAACAAACATTATCTCTGCCATGTATGTTTTTAAAGAAATTATCTTAAAAGGGAATATTAGAAATTCTGATGAATTAAGATCACCTAATATTTCAGAAGGTAAATTAGAACTTATTCCGAACAATATAAACAAAACTCCTAAGCCCACGAAATTTTATATTCGTTTTGTTGAAGATGATTTATTAGTGGAATATGAATTGAAAGCAGATTTAGGATTATTTTTAGATAGAAATTATCAAAGAGAAATAAAATATGAAAGTTTACGAATTAATGATAAAACTATATTTAAAAGAACCGATAAAATTTTAAAACGGGGTTAACTTAAAAAAGAAAGAAAATAGATTTCGTAAAACGGATTTTTGATCTACAAAGGTATTTTTGAAATTTAAAATGAAATAAACCACTTGAGTATATAAATAAAGTGATTACTATCAAGCGACTTTTATAATTGTAATGGTATGTAGGTGATTTATGCTGGAAACGGCAAAAATCAACTGAATAGATGGAAATAAATGTTTGATATTTTGCCGATAATATGATACGCTATATTATAATAAAATGTAAATTTAGATTTGATTTATAATGGAGGAGAGTAGATGCGATACCTTTCAGTTACTGAAATAGCAAAAAAATGGGGTGTGTCAGAGCGCAGCGTTAGAAATTATTGTGCGCAGAGACGAGTAAACGGTGCGTTTCTTACCGGCAAGACTTGGAATATTCCTGAAAATGCAAAAAAACCTGAGCGTTCCAACAAGAAGAAAGAGCAGCCGATTACATTGCTGGATATTTTACAGGAGCAAAAAGCAAGTAAGTATTCCGGCGGCATTTACCATAAGACACAGATTGATTTGACATACAACTCCAATCATATTGAAGGCAGCCGTTTGACTCATGATCAGACCAGATATATCTTTGAAACCAATACCATTGGCGTAGAAAAAGAAGTGCTGAATGTAGACGATGTGATCGAAACAGCAAATCACTTCCGTTGTATTGATATGATTATTGATAATGCAAAAGCAACTTTGACAGAGAAGTTTATCAAAGAACTTCATCTGATCCTGAAAAATGGAACCAGTGATTCCAGAAAAGATTGGTTAGCTGTGGGCGATTATAAAAAGATACCGAATGAAGTTGGTGGTATGGATACCGCACTTCCAGAAGAAGTTGCAAAAAGAATGAAAGTGATACTGACAGAGTACAACGCCAAGGAAGAAAAGACCTTTGAAAATATTTTGGACTTCCATGTGAAGTTTGAACGAATCCATCCATTTCAGGATGGTAATGGTCGTGTGGGAAGATTGATTATGTTTAAAGAGTGCCTGAAATATAATATCGTTCCGTTCATCATCGAAGATAATTTGAAAATATTCTATTATCGTGGATTGAAAGAATGGAATAATGATAAAGGTTATCTGACAGATACCTGTCTGAGGGCACAGGATAAATATAAAGCATATTTGGATTATTTTAGGATTGCATATTAAACATAGTTTCTAAAGGTTTAAAATTTCATTCCAAAGTGTCAAAATGACACTTTGGAGACAGTTGGAGGAAAATAAGGTAAGACGTTTTGGATAGTTTTTAAAGTAAAAATAGGTCTTGGCAAGGCGAAAATCCTTGCCAAAGTACGCCATTTGCTAAAAACTCTATGTAAAGAGGCGTAGATTTATGAATTTTACCCTTAAAAATTTATGCAGAGTGAATAAAAAATAGAAATATAAAGAGGTAAAATTGCATGATAAATGTAATTTTACATATTATCATTGTATTCTATCTAAAAGATAATTTACAAATTCAATTCACCCTCGTTCTTAAAACTACAAAAAATAAACATACTAAAAAGAGGCTGTAACGAAGTTAACTTTTTAAAAAGTTATTTCGCTGTAGCCTCTTTTTATTTTAAAATCGCATTCTTTATCAAACATTTTTTTAAGCTGATATTTTTTCACCTTTTACCATTTGGTTAATTTTATTAGAAGCTTGTGTAATTGAATCTTGATTTGGAATCATTACATATACCCCTTTAGCACTTGGCATTGAATAAACCGGTGAAGAAGAGTTACCAGTTCCTGATAATTGTTGATTCATAATTTGCCAACCACTCATATCATTTAATTGCATTTTAATTAATGATGTAATATCATTACTGCTCATATTTGTTTCAAAACTTCCTTGAATAGAATTTAATACACTATTATAATTTGTAATAATAGCCGGTGACATCATTTTATCAAGCATTGCTTCTAAAACTCTTTGTTGATTCCTTACACGATCGTTGTCTCCACCTGCTAAAGAATATCTTTCTCTAACATAACACAATGCCTTATCTCCATCCATTTGATTATCCCCTTTTACAATTGAATAATTTCCATGGAGAGTAGTAAATGCTACCGGAGAATTTACTGTAATTCCTCCTAAAGCGTCTACCATTTTAATTAACGATGTAAAGTTAACTCTTGCATAATAATTAATTTCGATTCCCATGAAGTTTTCAATTGTTTTAATACTTTCATTTACTCCATATAACCCTGCATGAGTTAATTTATCTTTAGCACCTTTTGAAGCTAATGTTACATAGTAATCACGAGGAATACTTGTTAATAAAATTTGTTTTGTTTTAGGATTTACAGTTACAACCATATTGACATCTGATCTTGATACAGTTGAGACCTTACCTGTTGTATCAATACCACTTAAATAAATACTAAATGTTTCTTTCGTTACATTTGCAGCCTTAGTCACATCTTCTAATTTTTCTTCAATTTCTAATTGATGAATGACTTTAGTTTTTGAATCAAAATCAGCAAAATCATCTTCAAGCATTCCTCTCATTGATTCATTCATAATAATTGCATCAACTTTTTGATCATATAATGCTTGTACTAAAGTATTTAAATCAGAATATTCAGTTGTTTTAACTTTAGCTTCTTTATTTAAATCCTCTACTGCTTTTGGTGTATTTTCAGGATCTAAAGTAGTGCTAATTCCAACTGTTTTATCTTTTAAATCTTTCACAGTACGAATAGAACCATCTTTTAATACAATTGTTGACATTGCATGCGTTTGTGTATTAGCACCAGTGATATTTCCTAATACACTATCTCCTTTAGCAATAGATAAACTTCCTATTAACATTACTAAACTTAAAAAAACACTCAAGAATTTCCCAAAAACAACTTTTTTACTTTTTTCTTTTTTAGACTTTGTTAAAGCAAAAGATAAACCCATAAGAACTAGTAATAGTAATACTACTCCTCCAATATATAACATTGGCAGCATACTTAAATTAACAATACAAAATAATAATATTGCAGATACAATCGCTTGAAATCCTAATACTACTTTTTGACTTGTTACTTTTTTTACAAAAGTATTCGTCTTTTTCTTTGCCATTATTTTTACCTCCTATAATCAAGCAAAAATTAGCTTAATTCCCTATAATATTACTCCATTTGGATATCTTAGTCAATGTTATTTATTATCAGTGTACTAAACCTTGAAGTAAAAATCATCTATAAAAAGAAAATTTGATTATAAAATTAGTTATCTTACAAATTAATCAATCATTGATTAAATGATAATAAATTAATTTGTTGTTTTTTGACTTCAAAAGAAGAATGAACATATTTATTTAAAGTAATATTCACAGAAGTATGCCCAAGTATTTCACTTAAACTTTTTATATCAACATTACACAGTACACATTGCGTGGCAAAGGTATGTCTTAATGCATGAAATTTATGTACCTTTAAATTATTTTGTATAAGTATTTTTTTAAAATAATACTGCATTGTTCTAGGATCTAAGTATTTATCTTTATTCGTTAAAATATAACCTTTTTTATCAATTGTTTCATCACTTAATAAATCATATAGTTCATCACTAATGGGGACTTTTCGATTAGAATTTGGTGTTTTAGGTTGCCCTATCTCTATATAACTTTTCTTATTAACTGTAATTCTTTGTAGTGTTTTATTAATAACAATACTTCTTTCTGATAGATTAATATCTTCCCATCTTAGAGCACATAACTCCCCTAACCTAATACCAGTATAAATACAAATATAAATCCCTAAATTTTTAGGTGAAGTATGTCTTTCAAGAAAAGTTTTTAAACTTGCAATATCACTAAACGTAAATATTTCTACCTCTTTTTGTCTTATTTTAGGACATGGAATAGCTTCTATTGGTATCACTTCTTGTCCAAGTATTTTCCCGTATTTTAATATACTTTTTAATATCACAACAATATCTTGAATTGTCTTTTGAGATAAATTTAGTTCACCTAACCAGTTAATGAGTTCTAAAACATCTTCTAATGTTAATTCACTCATTAATTTATCTCCTATTTTATTCACTATATAATGACTAACTATTTTTTCATACCTCATTAATGAGGTTTTTTTGATTACTTTTGATTTATAAATTAACCATAATCTAGTTATTTCTTGAAATTTCATATCTTCTTACCCCCTTAATTTTCTTTTTTATTATACCGATTTCGCAAAGTATATTCATTTAGGAAAGGGTTGGTAAGATGAAAATATGTTTAGTTGGATCAAGTGGCGGGCATTTAACACATTTATATATGCTTAAACCGACATGGGAAAAATATGAAAGATTTTGGGTTACTTTTGATAAAGAAGATGCACGAAGTATGTTAAAAGATGAAAAAATGTACCCTTGTCATTTTCCAACAAATAGAAATCTTAAAAATCTTATTAAAAATACCTTTTTAGCAATAAAAATACTCAGAAAAGAAAAACCGGATTTGATTATTTCATCTGGTGCTGCTGTTGCAGTTCCTTTCTTCTATTTAGGAAAACTAATGCGAAAAAAATTAATCTATGTTGAAGTGTTTGATAGAGTAGATAAACCAACTTTAACAGGTAGATTAGTTTATCCTATTGCAGATGAATTTATCGTACAGTGGGAAGAACAACTTAAGGTCTATCCAAAAGCAAAAAACTTTGGAAGTATCTTTTAGGAGGGGCATAAATGATATTTGTAACAGTTGGAACACATGAGCAACAGTTTAATAGATTAATTCAAGAAATCGATCGCTTAAAAAAAGAAAATGTAATTAAAGATGAAGTATTTATTCAAATCGGTTATTCAACCTATGAACCACAATATTGTAAATGGAAAAAACTACTTTCGTATAGTGAGATGAATGAAATGTATGAAAAAGCAGATATTATCATTACACATGGTGGACCTGCAAGTTTTATGAAAGCATTGGAACTCAAGAAAATTCCGATAGTAGTTCCAAGACAGGTAAAGTATGAGGAACATATTAATGATCATCAAGTTGAGTTTGTGAAGTTTGTTGAGGAAAGATTGAAGAATATTATTGGGGTTTACGAGATAGATGGATTAGAAAAAGAATTATCTAGTTATAGTTTCGCGAAAGATAAATTAAATCAAGAAACTATTAGTAATAACATTATGTTTAATAATAGCATTGAAAGAACTATTGAAAATATTTTTGAGGAGGCAAAGCGATGAAAAAAATTGGAATTATGTCTATGCAACGAATTATTAATTATGGTTCTTTTTTACAAGCATATGGGCTGAAATCAATGTTAGAAGAACTTGGAGCTGAAGTAGAATTTGTAGACTATCATCCAGGTGAGTGTCTAATTAAAGAAAAAAATTCAAATAATAAATTAGTAAGAATAATTTCCAAAGTTAAAGAAGCTTTTGAAATTAAAACTTACTTAAAAAATAGAATCGCATTTATTAAATATAAAGCTAGTTATACAAAAAAATATTTGCCTATTCTAGGAGTAACAGAAACGTATAACTATAATCCAAAATTGGATACTTTAATTATTGGTAGTGATGAAGTTTTCAATTGTATTCAAAGCAACACTAATGTAGGCTTTGCACCTGAACTTTTTGGAGCAAATAATAACGCAACAAAATTGATTAGTTACGCTGGCTCATTTGGAAATACAACTTTTGAAAAAATTGAAAAGTATGGAAAAGTTGAAGAATTAAAAAGTTATTTCAATAACTTTAATGCAATTTCTGTTAGAGATGAGAATTCATTAAATGTAGTAAAAAAATTAGGAATACAAAATTTAAGCAAAAACTTAGATCCAGTATTAATGTATGACTACATTAATAAATGTGATAAAATCCCACATAATTTATCATTAAATAAACCATATATTATTTTATATGGATATTCTGGAAGATTGTCAAAGAAAGAAGCAAAACAAGTTGAGAAATTTGCAAAAGAAAATAATAAAGAAATTTTGTTTTTAGGTGGAATTCAACACTGTAAAGGCGTTTTTAAAGACTGTAATCCTTTTGAAGTATTAGGATATTTTAAAAATGCAGATTGTATTATTACTGATACGTTTCATGGGACTATTTTTTCAATTATTAATCAAAAAAATTTTTTAACAATTGTAAGGAAAAGTGAAAATAATAGTTATGGAAACCAAGAAAAATTAACAGATTTATTAAGCACTTTTAATTTAACTCATCGATCTGTCAGTGAGTTATCTTCAATTGATAGCATATATGAACCAATTGATTATGATTATGTTGAAGAAAAATTAGCTATTGAACGTGAAAAGACATATGACTTTTTAAAGGAAAATATTTAAGAGGTATTCTATGATAACTTTATTTAATGAAAAAAAGAACTGTTGTGGTTGTGGAGCTTGTGAAAATATTTGTCCTAAAAAAGCTATATCAATGAAAGAAGATGAATACGGTTTTATCTATCCTGAAATAAATCGTGATTTATGTATAGAATGTCACTTATGTGAAAAAGTATGTCATTTTCAATCAAGAACAAATTATAGCAATGAACATAAAGCTTATGCGGCAGTAACAAAAAATCAAGAAATACTGATGAATTCTACTTCTGGAGGTATATTTACAACAATAGCTCTAGAATTTATAAAAGATGGTGGTTATGTTGCTGGTTCAATCTATGATGAAAATTTTAATGTAGTGCATATTGTTTCAAATAAGGTAGAAGATGTATATAAAATGCAAGGATCAAAATATGTTCAAAGTAGTATTGATGATACTTATTTTCAAATAAGAAAACTACTCTTAAAAAAGGAAAAAGTATTATTTTCAGGAACTCCTTGCCAGGTTGATGGTTTGTATGGCTATCTTCAAAGAGATTATGATTACCTCTATACAATTGATATCGTATGTCATGGTGTTCCAAGTAATAAAATGTTCCAGGATTATTTAAAAAATGTATGTAAAAATAATGAAAAAATTAATGATATAAAATTTAGAGATAAAGGTCAAACATGGGGAACATTTGGGTATATATATTTAAAAAACAAGAATGGAAAAAAGAAAATAAAAATTAATAGCGGTGTTTCAGAATATTATTATTTATTTAGCCAAGGAAGCGTTTTTAGAGATTCTTGTTATTCTTGCAAATATGCATCTAAACAAAGACCAGCAAATCTTACAATTGGTGATTATTGGGGAATTGAAACTGTAGAATCCAAATTATTAAAAAGAAAAGGAATGGATGTAAAAAAAGGAATTTCTCTCATTATTTCAAATAACTCTAAAGGAAATAGTCTACTTGATATGGTAAGAAACTCTTTTTATATATACGATTCTACTTTCGAAAATGTATCAAAATTCAACTATAATTTAAAAAAAGCTTCCTCATTGCCCCAAAATAGAAATCATATTTTAGAGTATTATTCAAAAAATGGAATGTCCGAGGTGATGAAACTAGTTCAAAAAAATATGAAAAAGGAACATATTAAACTAATCATTTCGCAACTGATTCCGGTTGGGTTAAAGAAAAATATTAAAAGATTTTATAGAAAATTATTATGTAGAAATTAAGTTCTTAAGTGAGGTCAGAAAATGTTTATTGCAGGCATAGTATTATATAATCCTAATATTAAAAGGTTAGTACAAAATATTAAAAGTGTTAGTAATCAAGTAGAAAAAATTATACTTTACAATAATGGAATAAATGAGCATGATTTAGGTTTATTAAAGCAAGAAATTTCGGATAATATAATAATGCTTGGAAATGGAGAAAACTATGGTATTTCTTTTGCTTTGAATAGAATAATGGAATTCGCAAAATCAAAAGGAGCTGATTGGGTTATAACTTTAGACCAAGACTCAATATGTGCACCAAACATGGTAGAAGAGTATGAAAAAAAAATAAATCAATCTGATGTAGCTATCATTTGTCCTCATATTATCGATAAAAATAGACTTTATACATTAGAAAATGTTGATTCATCTAAAGATTATTATGTAAAAAAATGTATTACCTCAGCAAGTTGTACAAGAATTGAAGCTTGGGAAGATGTAGAACAATTTGATGAGTTTCTTTTTATTGATTTAGTGGATAACGATTTTTGTAAACGTTTGATATTAAAACAATGGAAAATTTTAAAAACGAATTCCGTAGTTTTAGATCAAAGCTTTGGTGAAACTAAATTAAAAAGTGGTTTTAAAGTAAAGTTTTATATGAGACTAAGTGGGCTTGTAAAAAATAAGAACTTATCAATAAATATTGCAAAATTATCATACAAGAAAAAAGTTAGTCCTTTAAGAGTTTATTATACTAATAGAAATGTTTTGTATTTAAATAAAAAATTTAAAAACTACGGCGGTATTGGCTACGAATCTTATCGCTGCAAATCTTATTTTGGATTCATGATTGCTTTTAACTTAGCATCATTAGTGAGAGGAAAACATAAAGTTAAAATTCTGAGTTCGATATTTAATGGTATTAAAGATGGATTAAAAAGTAGTCCAGAAAAAGTTTGATAATGAGGTGGATTTTATGCAAAAAGAGATTTATGCAGGTATTATTACCTATAATCCAGATGTTTCTTTACTAAAAAAGAACATTTTATCAATTATAAATCAAATTGATACGATTATAATTGTGGATAATTTCTCAAATAACTTAGCTGATATTGAAAAGATAGCTACAGAAAATGATATTATTTTAATTCGAAATAATGAAAATAAAGGCATTGCATGTGCTTTGAATCAAGCAATGGAGTATGGAAAAGTAAACGGCTATAATTGGATGCTCTCTCTTGATCAAGATTCAGCCTGTCCAGAAAATTATTATAATGCTGTATCAAAATATTTTTCATTAGAAAACATCGGTATTATTGCACCTGTCATATTGGATAGATCACTAGGTATAATAGGACATAATCCCACTGGCAACTATAAATCAGTTAATACTTGTATTACTTCTGGAGCATGTACTAAAGTTGATGTTTGGGATCAAATAGGTAGATATGATGAACAAATGTTTATTGATAGTGTAGATTTTGAATTTTGCTATAGAGTTCGAAAAAGTGGATATTTAGTAATTCAAACTAGTGATGTTCAACTAATCCATTCAATAGGAGAGGGAAAAACGAAAAACGTTTTCTTTATTAAAAAGAAAATCAGTGAACATTCTCCCTTTAGATGTTTTTATATAGCACAAAATAGAATTTATTATCCTAGAAAACATAATTTAACTTTATATACAGTACGAGGTAATTATCGTAATTTTGTTAACATATTACAAATTATTTTTTTCGAAACCGATAAAAGAAAGAAAATTATCCAACTTATCAAAGGTTGGATAAATGGATATAAATTAAATATTAAGTAATTTGATTTAAATTCGCTTTCAGTTAGTGAAAGGAGTAAAAAAATGGACACAATCATTATTATTTCACATAGCAATTATAGAATTAAAAGTGCTGGAGTTGAAAAATATATAGGAGATATCACACCATTATTAAATAAAAATAATTACCAAGTTGTACAAATTTTCCCAGTAATTGAAGTAAATAAATTTTCGAAAAAATTTAAATCATCTTTAGAATATGTTGGAATCAATATCAACGGAAATTTTGAAGGAATATTTAATGAAAAAAAATTATATGAGAGTCTTAACTTTTTGAGCCAAAAATATGAATTTAATTATAAA
Organism: Erysipelotrichaceae bacterium; assembly: GCA_018365815.1. Classification (GTDB taxonomy): domain Bacteria; phylum Bacillota_I; class Bacilli_A; order Erysipelotrichales; family Coprobacillaceae; genus Beduini. Next base: position 6,332 of record JAGZJH010000037.1, on the reverse strand, counting down.
GGAATTTTATTGAATCATTTGCATGGTTGGAACTTAGATAGTTTAGAAAAGACACTTTCAAGATTAAATTTACCAATTAATATTTTTATTCATGATTACGAGATGATATGTGAAAACACATTAAAAACAGATGGAAATGGTGAAAAATGTAGAGTAAGTATATCAAAGCCTGAATATTCAAAATGTGAAGCATGCAAATACGGATGGAATAGTTTATTGCAATATAAAAGAAATAATAATTTTTTAGAATGTATATCAGATATGATTGTAAAAGTTGTAGCACCATCTGAAATTGCAAGAAAAGTTTGGATTGATTCATTTAAGAAATATGAAAATAAATCAAAAGTCAGACCACATACAAAATATTTTGGCACATATAAGAAATTACATACTAATTCAAAAATTAGAATTGCATATTTAGGCTCAATAAGTGAACATAAAGGATATAAGGAATGGTGTGATTTAGTAAAACAGTTAGATACTAATCAATATGAATTGTATTATTTTGGGAAAAATGATATAACAATGAACAATGTCCGAAAAGTATTTGTTGATTTTCAAAGTGGTAGTAATATGATAGAAGAACTTAGACGTCATAATATTGACATTGTATTTTTATGGTCAAAATCTTTAGAAACATATTGCTACACATATTATGAAGCATATTGTTCAGGTTGCTATATCATCACTAATAATTACAGTGGAAATATAGCTTATGAGGTGTTGAATAATACTTCCGGGAAAGTTTTTGAAACTTTAAAAGATAGTATTATTTTTTTTAAAAATACAACACAAATCAAAACTATATTAGAAAATCAAATTAATAGATCATTTCCATTAGAACTTTTAGAAAATGATGATATTGATGATTTAACATTTGATAATCAAAAAAAATATGCGATTGATAAGGTTTATAAAAAAAGAAATAAGTTACTTAGTATAATTTATAATACTTTAAGAGGAGGTTATTAATGAGATATTCTGAAAAAAATTTATCAGTCCTTAAAAATAATAACGCAGATATAATTGATTATGCAATCCTTACAATATTACTTCTTCATGTAATGATTATACGATGGTTAAGTTTATCAGGTACTTTTAATATTATTATAGATTTTTTAATCTTTATTACTCTCTTTAAAAAAATTCCCTACTTTATTAAACAAAAGAGTTTTATTGTTTTATTGATATTATTTTTATATTTCTTATTTAACTTTGTTCAATGTGGTGGGCAATTTAATATATTGATAAAAAATATATATAATATGCTTACTCCTATTTTGATCATATTTTATATGACACATACACTATTCTATAAAAAACATATTGTTCAAACATATTTTCGTAAGTTACTAATGCCTTGTAATTTATATATGGTTATAAATATTCCCGTATTGATTTTACAATTGAATGGTCATTATTATTTATCTGGACTTTCAGATTCAGTCAACTCTATGAAACAAGATTTAATATGTGGTTTATTTGGTTACAATGGGATACCAATGATGACATTATTCTTCTGTTTTTTAATTACTTATAATTGGAATTATTTCGAAACCCACAATGTAAAAAATAATAAATTATTCGTAATTTACAATTTTTCTTTAATTATTTTTATGTCCATTATTTCATTATTTAATGATAATAAAGCTTTCTTTGTCTTATTTTTATTTTTTATAATCATGTATTTATTTGTTAGTAGGAGTGACAGAATTCTTTATGCATTAAGGAAAGATAATTTACCAAACTTGATTTCCAAATATTATATTCATATTATGGTAATCCTTGTAGTTGCGTTTTTGATATATCAATTTACTGGTGTTGGAGATTCAATTCAAAAGATGATAAGCGATATTATTTTAGGATTAACAAAAGGAAATTTAGCTCAAGGAAGTAATGAACGTTTTGGAATGATCTCATTGATGTTAAATAATCCAGATCATTTGCGATTAGGATATGGTATTGCCAAATATGCTTGGACTCAACCTAATGCATTAGGTTTTGTACATTTTGGTATAAGTGATTTTGGGACATTCTTTTGTTTAGGTGGACTTCTGTATATTATATTATATATATCAGTAATATATTTTTGCATCAGAAAGCAATTTTCTAAAAAATTAGTTCAAATTGTTTTGATAGCTTTTATTTTAATATTGTCAATTTATACACAAATTTTCACCATTACTTCATTAATAGTATCAGTAATGTTTTTCTATACTGTATGCTATTTATCATATCAAGAAACTAATAAATTAAAGAGGAGGAAAGTAAAGTTTGTTTATAATCACTTTACATAAATTTTAAATGAAAATTGGAATTCTAACTTTTACTTATGGAGACAATTATGGTCAACGTTTACAAAATTATGCTATGCAAAAAATATTAGAAAATAAAGGTCATAGTGTTTATACTATCAAACAAAATAAACCAAAAATAAGCATTAAGAGAAAAATTAAGACTTCTTTAAAGAAAGTTATCTATTTTAAAACAGCTCAAAAAGTAAATCAACGAGCAAAGTCTTTTGAACTTTTTGATAAAACATATATTAAATATTTTCCAATAATACTACATGGTAATCAAGATGCTAAGTTAATCAATGAATCCTTTGATATGTTTATAGCTGGGAGTGATCAAGTATGGAGCCCTTTTTCTTCTGATGTTAATGAAAATTTTTTCTTAACTTTTGCTGATAAAGAAAAAAGAGTTGCATATGCTCCAAGTCTAGCTGCTGAGTATATTCCTGAAAATAAAAAAGAAAGTTATATACATTGGATTAAAGGTTTTTCTTATTTATCTGTAAGAGAAGAAAAAGGAGCTGAACTAATAAAAGATCTAACAGGAAGAGCTGCAGAGGTAGTTTTAGATCCTACTCTTTTATTAAGCAAAGAAGAATGGTTAGATATCATTCAGCAACCAAATAAAATAATTAATGAAAAATATATCCTCGCATTATATTTAGGTGAAGAATACCAAAAACAGTGCGAACAAATATCAAAACAATTAAATATGAAATTAGTAATAATAAATCCTAAAATAAGTAACGAATCTCCTAGTCAACTTTTGTATTTAATTGAACATGCAAAATTGGTTTTAACCGATTCGTTTCATGTCACAGTATTTTCAATTATTTTACACCGCCCATTTATTACATTTGATAGACAAGGAAACAGTATAAATATGAGTAGTAGATTTCAAACTTTATTTAATAAATTAGGAATAAAAAATAGATTTTGGAGTGAGATTGAATCTACTCCTAATGAGTGGTTGAAAATGGATTATGAATTTATTGATGCTAAATTAAATGAAGAAAAAGTTAAATCAAATCAATTTCTTGATCATGCCCTTGAATCAAGAATAAATTTATAAAGGAGTGTTGCTTGTATGCAAATTAGTCAAAGAAAAGCTGGTGTAATTTTATCCTACTTATCTCAAATCATTCAAATTTTATCTGGGTTAATTTATACACCAATAATGCTGAGATTTTTAGGTCAAAGTGAATATGGACTTTATCAATTAGTATATTCTGTTGTCTCATATTTAGGGCTCTTAAGTTTTGGCTTTTCAAGTTCTTACATTCGTTTTTATTCTAGAATTAAAACAAAGAATGATAAAAAAGAAATTTCAAAACTAAATGGAATGTTTTTAAGTATATTTATTTTTCTTTCACTTATTTGTGTTATTTGTGGAATTATAATGTTATCTCAGTTAAAAACTATTTTAGGTAATGGATTAACTGATGCTGAATTCGGTACTGCTAAAATATTATTTGCTATCATGGTAGTTAACCTTGCATTAACTTTTCCAAATAGTGTTTTTGATTCAATAATATCTGCGCATGAACAATTTATTTTTCAAAGAACAATTTTAATTTTGCAAAATATCCTTAATCCTTTTCTTACTTTACCTTTACTAATTATGGGATTTGGATCTGTTGGTATGGTTATGGTAGTAACTGTATTAACTATTGCAAAATTATTTATCAATGTTTGGTTTTGTATAAAGAAGTTACAAGAACATTTTATTTTTAGAGATTTCAATTTTTTATTATTAAAAGAAATGTGGGTATTTACATTTTTTATATTTATTAATCTTATTGTTGATCAAATCAATTGGAGTGTTGATAAATTTTTATTAGGAAGAATTTCTGGTACAGTTGCAGTAGCTATATATGGTGTTAGTGGACAACTAAATACCATGTATATGCAATTATCTACATCAATTTCAAATGTATTTATTCCTAAAGTTAATAAAATAGTAGCTGAAAACAATAATGATGACGAATTGACGGATTTGTTTATAAAGGTTGGACGTATTCAATTTATTATCCTTTCTTTAGTAATTACAGGATTTATATTTTTTGGAAGACGATTTATTGAGATATGGGCAGGGAATGGCTATTCTAATTCATATATTATTACATTATTATTAATTATCCCTGTTACTATTCCTTTGGTTCAAAACCTAGGTTTAGAAATTCAAAGAGCAAAAAATATACATAAAGTAAGATCAATTGTATATCTTTTTATAGCTTTAGGTAACATTTTACTTAGTATTCCTTTGATTCATTTATATGGAGAAATAGGTGCAGCTTTAGGAACTGCAATAACTATGATACTAGGAAACGGTGTATTTATGAATATATACTATCAAAAACGAGTAGGATTAAATATTTTTAAATTTTGGAAACAAACCTTATTGATAACTAGGTCATTAATTATTCCTGTAATTTTTGGTATCATCGTAACTATGTATCTTAATTTTGACAACAATATTATATATATAATTTGTGGATTAGTTTATATCTTAGTTTTTATTTTCTCAATGTGGAACTTTGGAATGAATGATCAAGAAAAACATTATTTTTCAAATCCATTAAAAAAATTCATAAAGAGTTAATAAACTTAAAAGGAGTGCATAACATTGGAAATTGTAAGTAAATCAAAATGTAGTGGTTGTCATGCATGTTTTAATATTTGTCCTAAAGATGCAATCACTATGGTTCCTGATGAAAATGGCTTTAAGCATCCACAAATTAATGAAGATTTATGTATCCACTGTAATTTATGTAAAAAGGTATGCCCAATATTAAAGGATGTAAATAAAGAAAATGATATACAGGCGTATGCATGTATTAATAAAAATGATGAAATAAGAAAAAACAGTTCATCTGGTGGTGTATTTTATCTATTAGCAAAAAATATTCTATCTAAAAATGGTGTCATTTTTGGTGCTAGATTTAATGATGATTTTGAAGTTGTACATGATTATATTGAAAAAGTTGAAGATATTTATCTATTTCAAGGGTCTAAATATGTACAAAGTACAATTCATGATTCCTATAAAAAAGCTAAAAAATTCTTAGATTGTAATCGGTTAGTTTTATTTACAGGAACACCATGTCAAATCGAAGGTTTGTTAAGTTACTTACAAAAAGGTTATCCAAATCTAATCACTCAAGATATTATTTGTCATGGTGTACCCTCACCTAAGTTATTTAAGTTATATAAAGAAAATATCCAAAATAAATATGGTGATGAGATTACTAAAATCAATTTCAGAAATAAAACAAGTAGTTGGAAAAACTACGAAATGAGTATAGATTTAAAAAATCACCATTATGAAATAAGCCATAATGATGATGTCTATATGAAAGCATTTTTAAATGATATTGCATTACGAGATTCATGTTATCAATGCAACGCAAAAAAGAAACATCGTTTATCAGATATTACATTGGCAGATTTTTGGGGAATAGAATCTGTGTTGCCTGAAATGGATGATGACAAAGGAACATCTTTAGTAATTATTAATTCTATATTAGGAAAACAACTATTTGAAGAAATCAAAGATCAAATAAATTATAAAGAAGTGGAGTATGAAAAAGCTATTGCAAACAATCCTTCTTTATATCAATCTGTAAATCGTCCTAAAAATAGAGATACTTATTTAGATAATGTTACTGCTGATAATTTAAATGATATAATAAAAAAATATACTACGGTGAGTATATTTAAAAAAATAATTCGAAAGATTAAAAATCATATATAGACATCTTTTTCATATAAGCATTTAGAAAAATTATATAGTCAAGTATTTTTTGAATTTAAAAATGAAGTAAACTAGTTTATGGGTATATTCCTTTCATAATTGTTTTTGATTGAACCAATGTTACTAAGGATATACCTTTGTTGCTATACATCTAAAAATTAATTTACACAAAATACTTTACACTAGGAGGTGCGGACAATTTCTTGGACCAAAAGGAACAAGGAGAAGAAAAACATGGCATATACGGAACAAGAAAAAGAACGAGCTCTCGCCCTATATGATGA
>JAGZJH010000003.1 GCA_018365815.1 Erysipelotrichaceae bacterium | reverse complement strand
CAAATTATGCAATGGTATAATAAAAGATGCCTTACCATTGTGTAAAGCATCTAATGATTTTTATTTATTTTGCCTGTCTACTTGACAGGGGGCTGATCAAAGATAATAGGTTTTTTTATTTTCATTTATATACAAAAAAGACAATGAAAACCATTGCCTCTATAAATCACTTTAGAATTTCTATTAAATTACTCAATCGATTTTAGATATATCCTTTTAGAAAAACTTCCTCTTTTTTTAAGGCTTGTTTTTGTTTTACTAATGATAAAGAAATATCTGTCGTTTCCAATAAACATTCAACAACTTCTAAAAGATCTACTAATTCTTCAACAAGGTTTTCATGATCCTTCGCACATAAAACTTCATTTTCTTCTTCAACTAATTTACATTTTAATTGATATAAAAAATCGTCATAATTTAACGTATAAAAATCATATACTTTATTATCTTTACCTATAATTTCAGGAATTTGATCCCGTACAAGTTTATTAATTTCTTTTTTCATTTTATGCCCCCATATTCTCTTTATTAAGACTATTATATAAACACTCAATTTGCTTTTCCTATCACAATATGACAAAAGCAGAACCTATTTGGATTCTGCTTTTATGATTAACTAACCTTACTCACCTTCAAATAAATACGCCCCATTTGTTTCAATGACTTTTTTATACCAATAGAAAGAATTTTTACGATAACGTTTATAACTTCCCTGACCATAATCATCTGCGTCTACATAAATAAATCCATAACGCTTAGACATTTGTTTAGTTGATTCTGAAACTAAATCAATACACCCCCAAGAAGTATAACCTAATAACTCTACACCATCTTCTTCAATCGCTTTCAACATTTCTTTAAAATGCGCTTGATGATAGTCGATACGATATTGATCATCAATCGTTCCATCTTCATTTAACACATCTTTAGCCCCTAAGCCATTTTCTACAATAAATAAAGGTTTACGATAACGATCGTATAAATCGACCATAGATACTCTTAACCCAATTGGATCAATTTGCCAACCCCAGTCTGAAGAAGGAATATAAGGATTTTTAATTGCAGTGACAGTATTACCTGCAGCAACTTCTAATCCCTCATCATTACTAGCCATACATGATGATGAATAATAACTAAACGAAACAAAATCTACCGGATATTTTTCCATAATTTCATCATCATGTTCTTCTTTCACAATATGAATACCATTATTTTTAAATCTCGAAATTAAATAAGCAGGATATTTACCAAACACTTGTGTATCACTATAACAATATGTACTACGCATAATTTGTTGTGTTGCTAAAACATCTTCCGGTTTACAAGTATATGGATAAAAAGTCAGTTTTGTTAACATACACCCTACTTTTGAATTTGGAATAATTTCATGGCATATTTTAGTCGCTAAAGCACTGGCAACAAATTGATGATGCATTGCTTGGAAAATTACATTTTCAAAATTCATTCCCTCAAAACGATCTTTTATTAATCCCCCTGTTGTATAAGGGTGGCGAATCATTGAATCAATTTCATTAAAAGTCAACCAATATTTAACTTTATCTTTATAACGTGTACAAATCGTTGTCACATACTTTTCAAAAAATCCTACGACTTCTCTTGAATACCAACCATTATATTTTAATACTAAATTAAGTGGTGGTTCATAGTGTGACATTGTTACTAATGGTTCAATATTGTATTTTAAAAGTTCATCAAACACATCATCATAAAACTTTAACCCCTCTTCATTAGGAAACTCATCATCACCATTAGGAAAAATCCGACTCCATGCAATTGACATACGATAAACTTTAAATCCCATTTCAGCCATTAAAGCAATATCTTCTTTATAATGATAATAAAATTGTGACCCATGACGTTTAGGATAATTCACTTCATCATCAGTATTTAACGCTTCTTCAATATCCTTAGACGTGACTTCGTTATGTGCTTTATAATCTAAAACACTGGTATTAAAATGTGCTTTAGCACAATCAGAAACCGATATCCCTTTTCCTCCTTCTTTATATCCTCCTTCAACTTGATTAGCAGCAGTTGCTCCGCCCCATAAAAAACCTTTTGGAAACTGTTTCATTGTTTTCATCCTTTCTTTTGATTTTATTATAATTAAATTCAAAAAAAGCATGTCATTTTTTCAAAACTAAAAAAAGATTTGAAAAAATCAAATCTTACTTTTAATCGTATTTAACATATGCTTAATTGCTAAAATCGGATGATAAAAAATCATACGTGGTCCTGAATAACGCATGACCTTACGAATATTTTCACGATACTCTTTTTGATAACAATGAATTTTACATGTTGAACAAAAACTCTTTTCAGACATTCTCGGACACTTTGAAATCTTCAAACTTGCATAATCTTTTAAATCTTGTCCATCTATATCATCATGTTTTTTAGTATAAACATCAATCATTAAATCAATGACTTTCTTTTCTTCTATTCGTTTTTTAGCAATTTCATCACTCATGAAAAACGCTCACTTTCTAAATCAATAATCACATCGGCAATCTTTAAAGTAGATGGACGATGACTCACTAAAATAATTGTTTTATTTTCTTTATGTTCAACTAAAGATTTTAAGATTACCGCCTCATTTAAACTATCTAAATTACTTGTCGGTTCATCTAATAAAATCATTGAAGATTGATGAAGAAATCCACGTGCAACCCCAATACGTTGTCGTTGCCCACCAGAAAGTAAATCACCTAATTCACCAACTTGACTATGATATCCATCTTTTAATGTCATGATAAAATCATGGATATTTGCCATTTTACATGCTTCAATAATTTCACTTTCAGTTGCATTTAAATTAGCAATCTTTAAGTTATTTAAAATTGTATCATTAAATAAATAAGTTTCCTGTGTGACATAACTTTGTTGCTTTCTTAATGCGCTCGTTTGCCATTTTTTTATATCTTGTTGATTAATTGCCACTTGTCCCTTGCTTACATCATAAAAACGCATCATTAATTTAAGTAATGTCGATTTGCCAGTTCCACTTTTGCCTTTAATCCCAATAATTTGATGAGGTTTGAATTCAAGATTAACATGATTTAAAATATTTTCATCTTGATAAGCAAAAGAAACATCTTCAAACTTAAGTGTATCAAATTCTTCATTCACACCATTTTCATTTTCTTCTAATTCCGGTGTTTCTTCTAACAACGATAAAATACGTTCACCACTAGCAAAAGTAATCAATAAATTATTCGCTAAAGATGATAAAGCAGTTACCGGTCCAAATGAAGACATCATCATCACTGTTGATAATAACACACCTTCTAAAGAAAGTTGGGTCTTTGAATATAAATACATTGCTACAAAAAAGACAAGTGTTGAAAAGATAGAAATTACTGTATGGGTAAGAGCAACAGATACACCCTCATACTTTTTCAGGTCTTTTTGCACATCATTTAAAACTTCGCTTTGTCTAGTCATTTCTTCAATACGTTTTGAAGCATGATTAAATTGAATCACTTCTTTAATCCCTTGAATTGATTCTAATACATATGTATTTAATTCACCAAATAAAGTACGTTGTTTTAAACCGGTTGCCTTACCTAGTTTAGAAGTATAAATAGGTAATAAAACTCCGACACAAATATAACCTAGCACAGCAATACTTCCTAAAATCACATGATATTTAAACATTAAAATACTCATGATTAATGAAACAAAAAATGCAATCATCACCGGTGAAATAGTATGAGCATAAAACACTTCTAATAACTCGACATCACTTGTAATCATTGAAATTAAGTTTCCTTTATCTTTACCTTCTAGCTTAGCAGGAGCTAAAGTTCTTAATTTCGTAAATACTTGATCTCGAATAACTGCTAATAATTTAAATGCAATGTAATGATTACTTGCTTGTTCAATATAACGCAACACGCCTCTTAAAACACCACATAAAATTAAAAGAATAAAAATTGTTTGTAATACCTCAGTATTTTTATAAATAATTTCAATTAAGGCATAAGCCCCTAAAATAGTTAAAAAAATAGAAGCTAAATATCCAACGACTCCCATTAAAATTGCAATAAGCATTACTGGTAGCATTGGTTTAACTAAACCTATTAACCCCATGACAATTTTAATTCCACTTCTTCTAGTCATTGACTTCACCTCCAAAATAATTTTCTAACTGATACTGTGTTTCATACATTGAAGCATATTCTTGGTCTAGTTTCATTAGCTGTTCATGACTTCCTTGTTCAATGATTTTTCCATATTTTAACACAACTATTTGATTTGCTTTTACTACATTTTCTAAACGATGTGAAATGATTAAAACAATTTTTGATTTTGAAAGTTCATAAACTACTTTCATAATATCGTTTTCACTTTCAATATCGATATTAGAAGTCGCTTCATCAAAAATATAAATATCTCCATTTACTAGTAAAGCTCTCGCTAAACATAAACGTTGTAACTGTCCGCCTGATAAGTTACTTCCCTTTTCACTAATAGCGGTATTTAATCCCTCTAATTGATTAAAATAATCATACAAATTCACTTGTTTTAAAACATTGATTAGCATTTTATCATCTGCATTTGAATTTGCCATCAATAAATTAGAACGTACGGTTCCTTTAAATAAATAACTATCATGACTGACTAATACCATACGTTGAGCTAAATCTATTTGGTTAATTTCTTTTAAATTTGTTCCAAATAATTTAACTTCACCCTCATAACTTTCAAAGCGATTCATTAATAAAGACACTAAGGTACTCTTACCACAACCTGATTTACCAACTATTCCAATAAGTCCATGACTATCAATATTAAGGTTAATTGATTTCAAAACAGGAGTTGTATCGTATCCAAAACTAACATTTTTAACTTGAATTGATGCCCCCGTCTGTAAAGATTTATATTCCCTTTCGACAACAGGCATATCTAATAATTTAAAAATTTTTGTACTAGCAGCATTTCCATTCATCGCAATATGGAAAAAAGAACCTAATAAACGTAAAGGAATAAAAAACTCTGCCGATAACATCATTAAAGTAAATGCTTCACCGATCGTAATTTGTTGATTAAGATAACTATTAATCGTTAAAATAATTCCAATCGCTGCGCCACCAAAAGCGACTAAGTCCATGATACTAATAGAATTTAGTTGCATTATTAATACTTTCATTGTCGCTTTTCTAAACTTTTCAGCCTCTTCATTCATCTTTTGATGCATATATCGATCACTTGAATATATTTTTAAAGTTGTAAGTCCTCTAATATTATCTAAAAAACGATCTCCTAAATTTGTATATAATCCCCAATATTTACTTAACAACTTTTTCGCAAATTTTTGAACTAATACAATTGATATAGGAATTAACGGCACACAAATTAATAAAACCAAAGCCACTTTAAAACTAATCGTACTTAAAAAGATAAATAATGTTAAAGGGGCGATCATACTATATATAAACTGTGGTAAATATCTTCCAAAATATATTTCTAACTGATCAATTCCCTCTACTGTTAATTGAACAACCTCTGATGTAGATAAAGGATTGTGACCTTTTGTTTCTAATTGAATTAACTTATTATAAATTTTAGTACGCAATGCACTTTTAACCTCAACACTTGCTGTATGAGAAAACTTTGCAATCGAAATTTGAGTAAAGTAACGTATAATCATCATGATGATGATGATTAAAAATGACATGACCATTGTATGATGATTAAACTGATGTGTAAATAAATCATCAAATAAATTTGACATGAGTATAATAATGATAATTTGACAAATTAAACCAGTCCATTGACACAATACGTGATAATAAATATATTTTTTTGATTTTGCCATTTCTTGTATTAATCGTTTATTAATCACTCACTGATACCTCCTTAATTGTTTGAATTTTAAAAATAAAATAATAATATTTAAAAATGATTAATCCGATAACCACTAATCTAACGTGAAGTTGTTCCACCATTAAAAAAGCGATGATTAACATTGTACTTGCAAAACCTAACAAACTTACTTTTGTTTTTAAAGTCATGGCACGATGTGTGACAAAACTTTCTAAATGCTTTTGGTATAACGAAGTAGATTTAAACCAATTTTCTACTCTTTGAGATGATTTTGAAAAGCAGATTAATGCCAGTAATAAAAACGGGGTTGTGGGTAAAATTGGTAAAACAACCCCAATAGAGCCTAAAATAACGCATATAAATCCTATTAATATATATATAATTTTCATTTTTTCCTCCAAAAAAGTAAACCCACTAATTTTAGTGGATTTACTTGTGATCGTGATGATATGATTGGTAAATTGTTGAAGAGTGGCACCCTTTACAACTTGTACAATCATGTGAACAACTATGTTTATTTTTAATCAAACTTCTAATAATTAACCCTATAATTAATACTAATACACCTGCAACAATTAAAGTTGACATTTAAAATATCACTCCTCCAATGATATTAATCAATAAAGCCACCACATAAGCAACTAGACATTGAAATCCAACTGTAATCAGTGTCCATTTTGCACTTCCCATTTCACGTCTAATCGCACCAATAGCCGCAAAGCATGGCGCACATAGCAAGTTAAATACCATAAATGAATAAGCGGAAACAGGTGTAAATAATTGGCTAATTTGATTAAACACTTCAACACCGTTTTCAGTAACTACATCAATACCATACAACACACCAAATGTTCCGACAATATTTTCTTTAGCAATTAATCCTGTTAATGCAGAAACCACCGCTTGCCAATGTCCCCAACCTAATGGCTTAAATAATGGAGCAAGACTACTTCCAATAACTGCTAAAATACTATCACTTGTCTCTACCATTTGTAAACTAAAATTATAATTACTTGTAAACCAAACTAAAATTGATGAAAGTAAAATAATAGTCCCAGCTTTTTGAATAAAAGCCTTTGCTCTATCCCACATATGAATAAATAAACCTTTCACACTTGGGAAATGATAAGCGGGTAATTCCATAACAAACGGTGCTGGATCTCCTCCAAAGTATTTTGTCTTTTTAAGTAAAATTCCACAAACAATCACTGCTACTAATCCAATAAAATACATACTTGTTGAGACCCATGCTGAATCATTAAAAATAGCCCCAGCAAATAATGCAAAGATAGGCAATTTTGCACTACATGGAATAAATGTTGTTAACATAATCGTCATCTTACGATCTTTTTCATCTTCAATCGTACGACTTGCCATAATCCCAGGAACTCCACACCCTGTTGAAATCAACATAGGAATAAATGATTTTCCAGATAATCCAAATTTTCTAAAAATTCTATCCATAATAAAAGCTACTCGAGCCATATATCCACAATCTTCTAAAATTGATAACAAGAAAAATAAAACCATAATTTGTGGTACAAATCCTAAAACTGCTCCCACACCTCCGATAATTCCATCAACAATTAATGAAACTAACCATCCGGCAACATTTATACTTTCTAAAAATTGAGTAACAGCAACTGGGATCATTTCAGTAAATAATACATCATTGACCCAGTCCGTCCCCATCGCTCCAATTGATTGCATTGCAATAAAATAAACGCCCCACATCACAAGGATAAAAATTGGCAAAGCTAGAAATCTATTAGTTACAAATTTATCAATTTTATCTGAAGTTGTTAAGCCTTCATTACTGCCTTTTTTGTAACAAGATTTCTTTAAATCTGTAATAAAGTTGTAACGAGAGTTAGTGATGATACTTTCAGCATCATCGTCGTGAGTCGTTTCTATTTCATTACGTATGCCATCGATTTGTTCATTAATTTGTTGAGATAATGTAATATGTTTCAACGCTTCTTCGTCATTTTCTAATAATTTTATACTAAACCAGTTTAATTGATGATTAGAAACATTCATACTAATTAAAGACTTAATACGATCTAAACTTGCTTTTACATCACCACTATAAATGTCTTGATACTGCACTTTCTTTAAATGAATTGCTGTTTCTATTAACTCTTTAATCCCTTGATTTTTTAACGCTGATATTTCAACGACAGGACACCCTAGTCCACTGGATAATTTTTGAACATTTATCACATCTTTATTTGCTTTAACTAAATCCATCATATTTAAACCAACCATTACCGGAATACCTGTTTCCATTAATTGTGTCGTTAAATAAAGATTTCTTTCTAAATTAGTTGCATCAACTAAGTTAATAATCACATCAGGCTTTTCTTCAATTAAGAAATTTCTAGCTACTACTTCTTCTAATGTATAAGGTGATAAAGAATAAATTCCTGGTAAGTCAATAACTTTAACATCTTTATACCCTTTTAATTTTCCTTCTTTTTTCTCAACAGTAACCCCCGGCCAGTTTCCCACATATTGGCTGCTTCCGGTTAATAAATTAAATAATGTTGTCTTTCCACAATTTGGATTTCCTGCTAATGCAATTCTCATAAATTTCCCTCCATGTTAGTTTTAACTAACTTTTTATTTAAAAAAAATTACTCTACAATAATATTTTCAGCCTCTGATTTACGAATTGATAATTCATAACCTCTCACTGTAATTTCTATTGGATCCCCTAAAGGGGCAAATTTACGTATTTGAATAGTCACTCCTTTAGTAATTCCCATATCCATAATACGTTTTTTTAATGCTCCACTACATTCTATTTTTTTGACTGTCACAACACTGCCCAATTTTGCTTCTTTTAAAGTCATATTTACCCCTCCATTACAATAATTCGGTTTGTCATTGATTTACTTAAAGCAATACGTACATCTTTAACATTAATAATCATATTGCCATCAATTTCAGAAACAACACTCACTTTCTCGCCTTCAACAAAACCTAAATTCGCTAAAAAACGTTTTGTATCATCTTTTCCTTTAATTTTTAATATACTAACCTTACTTCCTCTAGGTGTCATTGATAGTATCATTTTTTCTTCCTCCTATTGTTAGTGTTGTCTAACTGTTTATATGTTAACATCATCTAACTTTTTTGTCAACAATTTTTGTAACAAAATAAAAACTATTCACATATAGTAAATAGTTTTAAACTCTAATTAGACAAAAATAATTCCTCTAACTTTTTAGCCACACCATCTTGGTCAACCGGCAAACAAACCATATTGGCATATGCCTTAACTTCATCATTTGCATTTCCCATCGCAATAGCAACATTGACTGTTTGAAACATTTCTATATCATTTTTACCATCACCAAACGCATAACTCTCTTTAACATCAATATTTAATAATTCTAATACTTTTAAAATACCTGTGGCTTTTGAAACATTTGACGCATAGATTTCAAATGTATAAGGTGGACAACCCATCGAATTAAAAAACTTCGGATTAACATTTTCACAAAATTCAATATTTTCTTCCCCAACTGGCATTGCCTCAATTTTACAAGTTTCTTCTAGTTTTTCACGCTCGTCAAAGTCTTTAATGATTAAATCCTGATTTATACTACACCTATCATAAAATTTTTGTAAATTACCACTAAACTCTCTTAAATATGTATATTTTTCATGTTGTAATACATATTCGATTTTTCTTTTTTCGAATTCTTGCACCAAAGGTGTAATATGACTAATATTCATTGGTGAATGGTAAATCATTTGATCATGATATAAAACACAAGCACCATTTGTTAAAACATAGCCATCAAATCCTAAATCTAACACATCTTTTGATAAAAATGCATATGGTCTACCAGTTGCAATAAATATTTTATGTCCTCTTTCCTGTACTTTTTTTAAAGTCATTCTAAGTCTTGGTGATATAACAGGAAACCCAGTTACTTCATCATGATAAAGAATAGTTCCATCCATATCAAAAAAGATTATTTTTCCCATATTCTTCTCCTTCTTTGTTTTTTTTATTTTAACACAACTTAATGATTACTTTTTACTTTTACTAAAATTGAAAATATCGTTATAATAATAAAACAAGGAGGACATTATGAAATACTATCATGAACTCGTTGAGGTTAGTCATCTTCAACCTGCTAAAATACTTCATCAAGAATTTAAACCAACAACTTATATGAATCAACATTGGCATGATGAAATTGAAATAGTCATTCCTATTAAAGGTCATTTTACCGGTCATGTCAATGGTTCAAAAAAATTTATCAATACTAATGATTTACTCATCGTCAACACAAAAAATATTCACACCCTTTCTTTTGAAAACAATCATCAAAACGTTGAAGTGATTACATTATTATTAGACTATCAACAAATTTTAACCTACGACACGCAAGCCAATCAACACTATTTTGATCATACTATTAATACACAAGATAAAGAAAAAATTATCCAAACCATTTTAGAAATTGACCAAACCTATCTTCAAAAGGATAAATTTTTTGAAGTAAGATTACACATGCTATTGCATCAATTATACTGGCAATTGTTTAAATTCACTTACAAAGAAAAAGATGCGAAAAGTAAATTATTAACCTCTATTGAAATTCCAACGACTAAACAAATCATCGACTATATTGAAAATCACTATCAAGAACACATCAGTTTAGCGATCCTTTCAAAACATCTCGGTTTTTCATCTGTGTATATTTCGAGATTATTTAAACAAACTTGTCATTTAAATATCAGTGAATATATTCAAAGAGTACGTTTAAATCATGCCTATGATGATTTAGTCAATTCTAATCTTTCAATTACAAACATTGCTCTTGAAAATGGCTTTCCTAATGTAAAGTCTTTTATCAATACTTTTAAACAATATTACGAACTCACTCCTTTACAATATCGTAACAAGTTAAAAAGACAATAATTAGTTAAATTAAGATAAGATTTTAAACTATATTTTTGATACGATACTAACGGAGGTAATAACTATGAACAAAACATGGTGGAAAAATGCAGTAGTTTATCAAATTTATCCTCGTAGTTTCCAAGATAGCAATGATGATGGAATTTGAGATTTACAAGGAATTATTTCAAGATTAGATTATATTTCTCATTTAGGTATAGATGTTATTTGGCTATGTCCAATTTATAAATCTCCTAATTATGATATTAGTAATTATCATGATATTATGGACGAATTTGGAACAATAGCTGATTTTGACCAATTATTAAAAGAAGCACATTTACGTAATATTAAAGTGATTATGGATTTAGTTGTCAATCATACTTCAATTAATCACCCTTGGTTTATTGAAAGTCGTCAGTCTAAAGATAATCCATATCGTGATTTTTATATATGGAAAGAAGGCAAAAACAACCAACCGCCTAATGAATTAGAATCAGTATTTGAAGGTTCAGCATGGGAATATGATTCTAAAACTCAGATGTATTTTCTACATCTTTATACCAATAAACAACCTGATTTAAATTGGGAAAATGAAACGGTACGTCAAGAGATTTATAAAATGATGACTTGGTAGTTTGAAAAAGGAATTGATGGCTTTAGAATGGACGTCATCAATCAAATCTCAAAAGACTTTCCATTAATGGAACAATACCGTAAAGGTCAAGATGATTTAGGAAAAGTTATTTCAAACGGTCCTCGAGTACATGAATTTTTAAAAGAAATGAACAAAGAAGTTTTATCTAAATATAATGCCATGACTGTTGGGGAAACCGGTTCTGTCACAACAAAACACGCTATAAGATATGCCGGTTTTGATGAAAATGAATTATCAATGATTTTTCAATTTGAACATATGTCATTAGATAAAGGGGATATGTCAAAACTTGAAGTTGTTCACCCTAATTTAATTCAATTAAAGAAAATTTTATCACATTGGCAAACAGAACTTTATAATAAAGCATGGAACTCATTGTTTTTAGAAAATCACGATCGTCCCCGTTCAGTATCTAAATACGGTGATGACTCTACCCCACTTTACCATGAAAAATCCGCTAAAATGTTAGCTGCAATGTATATGATGATGCAAGGGACACCTTATATTTACCAAGGTCAAGAATTAGGAATGAGTAATATTTATTTTAAATCCATTGAACAACATGATGATGTGGATACTAAAAATAAATATCTTAAATGGAAAGATCAATATCCTCATGATGCCATTATCCACTACTTCGCTAAACGTTCACGCGACAATTCACGTACACCTATGCAATGGGATAATACCCAAAATGCCGGTCTTTCAACGGCTAAACCATGGTTAGAAGTCAATCCTAATTATCAAACCATTAACGCTAAAGAACAAATCAATCACCCTAATTTGATCTTTAACTTCTATTGTGAATTAATTCAAATCAGAAAACAATATTCTTTGATTACAACTGGAACTTATACTTTACTTTTAGAAGATGATCCGCAAATTTTTGCTTATTTAAGAAAAAAACAACATCAAAATATTTTAGTGATTTGTAATTATGAGAAAGAGGAGTATGAATTAAACAGTGATTTTATCCCATCTCACGCAAAATTATTGCTTAAAAATTATGATGATGATTTAAATACTCATTTAAGAGCCTATGAAACTAAAATTTATTATTATGAAGATTAAAAAGGTAGCGATACCTTTTTTTGTTTAAAAATAGATATGATATTAAAACACTTCAAACATTAGCTATTGTAGGCTTAAAGGAATTTCCTTAATTAACGAAAGTGTTATTTCTTGAGCCACCATTGAAGCTTTTACGCAATTATCTTCAAAAACCCCTACCCCACTATGATTAGGCATATCAGTTACACAACGAATAGCAATAAATTTTACATTATTCACATAACAAACATGAGCAATGCTTCCAGTTTCCATATCGACTGTTAATGGTTTAAATGTATCATTAATATATTCACGACCATCACTTGTAATAAATGCTTCACCGGTTACCATACGTCCCCAAAATATCTTTCCCTTTGTTTCAACTTTCTTAGATGCTATTTTTGAAAGTTCCACAAGTTTAGGATCAGCTTTAAAAAATATTGTCTCTAGCCATGGGTGAAATTGAGTTAAAGTATCTTCTGCCACATCATGATAACAAACTTCAGTAGAAATAACTGTATCTAATATATTTAGTTTTAAATCCATCGCCACACACGTTCCTGAATTGATCATCATTTCAATACGAAATGTATCAATTTAAATTTGAGAAGCAATTGCCGCATTAACTTTACATACTCCCGAATATAAAGCTACAACTTCATGATGGTTAATTTTACCTTCATAAAACGTCAACATCGCTTTTTGTGTTGTTTGACAATTTTCAATATGTGGTAAAAAAGGGGATAATTCATCATCACTTGCACATATAATTCCAATTTTCATGACATTCCCTCCTAAATTTTTTATTTACTATTATAGCATAAAAAAGCAGGTTTCCCTGCTTAATGCGTTAATTCTTCGGCAAAATTCAATACCGATGACTGTTTAATTTTATCTAACAATTCTTTATTGACAATTTCATTAACAGTATTATCACCATTTTCAACTAATCCACATACAGTTAACCAAATTAAACAAACATAATAGTTAATTGTATTTTTATTACGACTAGCTACCTCCGTCCATGTACGTGAGACAAAATCAATTTGTTGATGATGTGTTTTTAACAATTCATCTAACTCATGGATATATCCAAATCCCATATAATTCAAACGTTGAACAACCCTAAATTGAGAAATCAGACTTATATCATATTCCATTTCTAATTGATATTCTTTTGATAAGTTTTCCATTAAGGTTTTAAAGTATGAATTATGTAAAGAATATTTTTGTAGTGATAAGATATTAATATCTGTTTTCAATATTTTTTCTTCATGCTCTAAACCTTGATTATATTCTTCAATATCCTTTGCAATTGAAACAAATTCTTCATCTAATAATTCTAATGTTGCTGATAAACGATTTAAACGTCGACGAATATGTTTAGGAATTTCATATTTTGATTTATATCCTAATCCATGTTCAATCTCACACCAAGAATGTTGTAACGCAGTACGAAGTTGAATTTCAAAAGCAATATTTTTATAAGGTTCATACTCTACTAACTCACATCGCTCTTTAGTAAATTTGACAATCAAATGAAGTGAATTATAACCATATTCCTCTCTTACTTTATTTTCTTTTTTACGTCGATCAGATAATTCAACAACTTCAAAATTTCGCATAATCAAGTCTTTTAATCTTTCAACATCATCTTCAAATAAAGTAATAATACGACAAGCTACTACATCAGTCACATCCTCAATATGCTGATACTTATTTTTATACATTATCTTTTTAGTTAATGACTTTTCTTGTTTAATACGAATTGCTAAGTTTGAAATTTTAATTTTATTTGAGGCAATAATACGATTTAGAATATCTTCAATATCATCTTTTAAGTTATTATATAGTTCCGAATTTTGCCTGAATTCATCTAAAATTGTATTTGTTTTATCCATATTTCCTCCTCATTGCAATTATTATTATAACGACGGAAAATGAATTCTACATTAACTTAATATTTTTTCAATTAATTCATACACATAATCTACACTTAAAGTGGCTTGTTCAATAATTTCTTGTTTAGCGTAATTAAATGTTGCACCCACATTAGCCGCCTTAATCATTGGCAAGTCATTAAATGAATCACCAATTGCATAACTTTCTTCAATATCATTCAACATTTCAACAAGTTTAATTAACCCCGTTCCTTTAGAGTGGTTTGTCGGAATTACATCAATATATTGTTGATTTAAATGCGTTTCTATTCCCTCAGGATATTTTTCTTTAATCATCTTCGCCACTTTTGTAATAATTTCTACATCAAGATCTTTATGATGTAAAGAAAGCATATAAAAACGTTTTTCATTTTTTAAATATTCATAAAAGTCACCTTCGATTAATTCAGGTCCGTTAAGTCCTAAAATATAAGTTTGATTTTCTATTAAAATCGGACATTGATACTCGCCACAAAATGCTACAACTATATCTCCCATTTCAATGATTGAATTTATAATATCGCGTGCAACTTCTTGATCGATATGTTTTTCATATAAAATATTTCCGTTTTTATCTGCAATATACGATCCGTTACATAATACTAAATAATCATAAGGAATATCAATAGCTTTTAATACCGGTTGAATATCAATATGATTTCTTCCTGTGCATAATGCAATATAATGCCCATGCTTTTGCATTTCTTTCATCATTTCAAAGTTCTTTTCACTAATGGCTTTACCATGTTCAATTAAAGTTCCGTCTACATCACTAAATAAAATTTTTGCCATATCTTTACCTCCAACTTTCATTATACTGAATAAACGAATGTGTGTATATAAAAAAGATATCAGTTATCATAATGTTTTGATTAAAGTTTATTTTTAATTAATTTAATTAAATATTCCTAATTTATGCTATCTAATATCTTCACATAAAAAGACCTTAGTTATTAAGATAACCAAGGCCCCTATTTTTAATATAACGCAGTAATTGCTGGAACGACTTGTTTTTTACGAGAAATTACACCTGGTAAAGTTCCTTGATGATTTTCAAGTTTGCAATTAAATGCTTTTTCAACTAATTCTTCTTGACCTGCAACAAAGATTTCACTATTTGCATTAATAATATCAGTCACTAATAGTAAAGCAAAATCTAAACCATTTTCTTCAACTTGTAAATTCATATAAGCTAACATTTCTTCTTTTAATGGTAAGAAACCATCAATATCCATACTATTTACTTGACCTACACCTACTTTATGGTCACCAAATTTAAATGGTTTGTAATCTGCATTAAAGATTTCTGCTACTGTTTTTCCTTTTAAAGAAGTTCCGGCTTTAAACATTTCCATACCAAATTCTTCAATATTGACATCAGCAATTTTAGCTAAATATTCAGCCGCTTTACGATCAGCATGGGTACAAGTCGGAGATTTGAATAATAATGTATCAGAAATAATTGCTCCTAGCATAATTCCTGCCATTTCTTTTGTAATTTCAATATTATTTTCTAAATAACATTTACTTACAATTGTTGCTGAACAACCAACTGGTTCAGCTCTAAAATATAATGGCGTATTTGTTTGGAAATCAGCAATACGATGATGATCGATAACTTCTAAAATATTAGCTTCTTCAATACCATCTACCGCTTGTCCTCTTTCATTATGATCCACTTGAATAATATTCTTTTTAGAATCATTTACAATTTCATAACGTGATAATGTTCCAACCACTTTATTGTTATCATCTAGAATCGGATAGTTATGATAACGTGTTTCACTAACTAATGCTTTCACATCATTAATTGTATCATTAATTCCAACAGTCACGATATTTTGTGTTTGCATTACGTAAGAAACCGGTACTGCTTGAATGATAATTTGTGAAGCATTGTATGTATTAAACGGTGTTAGAATTGTTGTGATATTGGCTTCTCTGATTTTTTCAGATAATTCTTCACTTAATTTTAAATCTCCGGTTAAAACAAGAATTCCTGCTTCATTTTCAATACATTGCACAATCGCTTCATGGCGATCGCCACCCACTAATACAATGTCATCTTTATTAATTCTTACTTTCATTTCTTTTGTACTCATTGAAGCGATTTGAATATTACCGTTACAAGTTTGAGTTTTTCCATGATGAACAACTTTAGCATTTAAAACTTCAACAATATTTTCAACTGGTGTTTGACTTGTTTTTAAAATTGATTCATCAAAATTCCCCATGTATCCTTCAATAATACTTGTTGAAGAAATAATTCCAAGTAAATTGGCTTCTTCATCTACAACCGGACTTGTTTTTAATGATTTACTTTTCATCATTTCCCATGCTGTTTTTAATGTGAAGTTTTTAGTAAATTTTACCACATTGTCAAAATTTAAATCACATACAGTTTGTCTAATTGTTTTTAACAATTCTGGTGAAGGAACGTTAAAGTAATCTAAAACATATTGTGTTTCTAAACTTAC
Organism: Erysipelotrichaceae bacterium; assembly: GCA_018365815.1. Lineage (GTDB taxonomy): Bacteria > Bacillota_I > Bacilli_A > Erysipelotrichales > Coprobacillaceae > Beduini. The sequence continues at coordinate 75,550 of JAGZJH010000003.1, read as the reverse complement.
ATTTCCTAACCTTACCGGTGTTGCATCGTATTTTTGTAATTGGTTCATTAAATTTGCATAAGCAATTGACGAACAAATTGAATCTGTATCTGGATTTTTATGTCCAGAAACATATACTTTTTCACTCATTTTTAATCCTCCTTAAACGTGATTGCTCTTTTTTTCAAATAACGATAAATCGTTGGTTCTGATACCCCTAATTGACTTGCCACATAAACAAGTGCACCTTTTATTTTAAAAGTTCCTTTTTCCTGAAGATATTTAACGACTTTAATTTTTTCATCAACTTTTAAACGCTCAGGTATAAAGTAACTTGGGAATCCCATTTGAGTTAATGCTTCTTTAATATACTTATCCACTGTTTCATCAAGTGAATAAGATAAGATTTCAATAGGATTTTCACGTCCAAATTCCGTTGGTTTTTCATCTTTAATTCCTAAAATCTTTTTAAGCGTTGCATCGATATATTCATAATCTGAAATATCAACATTAATACACATCATTCCTATTAATTGATCTTTCTCTTTAATAAAATATGTAGACCCTCTAAGAAGTTTACCATCTTCTTTGACAGTTTTATAGTTAAAAACATAATCATGATTTTGATATTGTTTTTCTTCTAACATATGGATCGCTAAATTAGTTAAGCCATCACCAATTTTACGTGAACTAATTTTCCCATTAGCAATCGCAATAATTGGCTGAGTTTCATCTTGTAAGTCATGTAAAGCTATCTCTACATTATCCCCTAACGCCTCACCTAAAAACTCTACTAATTTGACATATGGTTTTAAAATTGGATGCATTTTCTCACACTCCCTATCTATTCATTATAAACTAAAAGTATTTTAATAACAATGTATTTTATTGTTTGTAAAAACAAAACACATTGTTATTAAATGGATAAATTATCATTCTCTTAATTTTTAATACTTATAAAATCATCTTATTTATATCATAAACACAATAAAGTGACTAAAAAATTTTTAAAGCTTATCAAAATCAATCTTAAAAACTGCTTATTCATAAAAAAAGAAGTCAAAGACTTCTTCTATGCACGTTGTTCAAAATATTGTCTCACTAACATTTGAGTGGCTCTAATGTGACGCTTAATCATCTTTTTGGCAAGTGTTTTATCTTTTGAGATAATAGCATCTAAAATGGCTTTGTGTTCTACAATTGCAGTATCTAAACGTTGTGGTCGTAAAATTGAGTGACGAGAAGTCACACTCACATAATAATTAATATCCTTTAATAATTGTGCAAAATATTTAGACTGTGTGGCTTGGTAAATTGAATCATGGAATTGAATATTTAATTCTGATACTTTTTTAGCGTCATCTATCTGTGTATAAAATTCCATTGTAGTATAGACTTCTTTAATAACTTTTAAATGTTCATCGTCCATCCTTTCAATTGCTAATTGAATTGCTAATCCCTCTAGTGCTAAACGAATTTCAAACATATCATCTATATCTCTAGAACTAAACCCTATGACATATACCCCTTTATTAGGAATACTTTGAACTAAACCCTCTAACTCTAATTGTTTTAAAGCTTCTCGAATTGGTGTTCGACTGATTTCTAAAGCTTTAGCCAAAGTAACTTCATTAAGTTTTTGTCCTTTTGTATATTCCTCATTTAAAATCTTATCACGCAAGATCAAAAATGCTTTTGCGCCTAGTGACCCTCGATCGTTACGACTTTGCTGTACTTTTCCCATATGACACCTCCTACACATTACTATTGTATACAATTATAAAGGAAGTTTTCATATTAATCAATATTTTTTAGCAATTAAACAAAAGATTAATTTTTTTTAATATAAAACTAATTTTTAAAGTTAATTAAATTAATAATTGCATTTGTTGTTTCAAATTTTAAATCTATTTTCTCATCATTACCTAAATAATTGACATCTAAATAATTTTCAACCCACTCACCATCAACTTTAACTAATGCATTGGTTGTTTTTAATTCAAGGTGTTTTGTATAATGATTAGGCTTTAATTCACAATAAATAATTCCATTTCTTGTTTTGACATTTGTTTTTTTAACATCAATTTGATTTAATTCAACTTTCCCATTTGTAGTATCAACCTCTAAATCACCATAACTACCCTGTTCTATTTCGACTTTTGCATTAGTCGTTTTTAAAAATGCACTTTGACAAATAACTTGATTAAACCCTATTTTAGCGTTTTTAGTTTCAACATCAATTTCTTCAAACTCTACATTTTCAAGATAGATATGAGAATTTTTTGTTTTTAATGAACATAATTGTCCTTGAGTAATATTCTTTTGTCCATAAACTTCTATACTACTATTATTATTTTGAATATCCATTTTAATATTAGCAGATTTTGGAATACGAATAACCATACGACGGTTTATAGGTTCAAATTTCAAAAAACTAAATGAATTTTTATATAAACGATCAAGTTGTTTAATGATAAAACGATTATTTTCTGTTTTAATTAAATAATCTTCTTCAAATTCTTTATTTACAAACACTTCAATTTCTGAATAATCACCATATTCAACAGTAAGTGATGTTTCTTTAAGCATTGCTTCAATGCTTTGGACTTGTTCTACTTGTCCGACGATTTCATGTTTACTAATATCAATATGTTCATCTTCTAATCCATTGACCACTTCATTTACAATAGTTTCAATATCTCCTAATTGTTTAAGGGCTTCTTCTTCACTTAAACCAAAATCTATTGCTTCATTAATATATCCTTCATAATATTCAACAGTACTTGTGACTTCATCATGGTTCATTTTTAAAGATAATTGTTGTTTTAACTCTGCTAAAAACTCTTGTTTATTCATCGTTTTGTTCCTCCTCAAATAATATTAAATTGACACTTTTTGTAAATGTTAACCATTCACTTTTCATCATTTCTAAGTAATCTAATCCTTTTTGTGTAATCACATAATACTTTCTTGCACGCCCTGCTTCACTTGTTTTATTGTAAGTGGTCAGCATTTCGTCTTTTTCTAATCGTCTTAATAATGGATAAAGGGTATTTTCCGTCACCTCCATAATTTTAGACATTTCAATTTTTAATCCATAACCATACATCTCTTTTTTAGAAACAGCGGCTAATACACATAAATCCAGTACCCCTTTTTTAAATTGTGTATCCACTTTTTCACCTCCTATATTTGATAGTTTTTAGCTTGTGTCATGTATAATTGATAATATAAACTATTCGTATTTTTCATCAATTGTTCATGGCTGTCAAAATCGATCACCTGCCCTTTGTCAATTACTAATATTTTATCACAAAATTTACTGCTACTCATACGATGAGAGATATAAATTCCAATTTTATCTTTAATCATCGAATTATAGAGTTCGTAAATTTCATTTTCAAAAATCGGATCTAATGCACTGGTCGGTTCATCTAAAACCATCACCGGAGCATTTTTATAAATAGCTCTAGCGATAGCTAATCTTTGACTTTGTCCGCCACTAAGTTCAATAGCATCATCACCAAATTGACGATTAAGCATGATATTTTCATCAATTCCCTCTAATCCAACTTGTTGTAGTAATGATTTTTGTGAATTTTTACAATTTGGCATAATATTTTCTTTTAAAGAATAGGCAAAAGTTTGAAAATCTTGAAATACACAAGATAACATTTGTTGATAACTGTGAATATCATATTGTTGTATATCTTGATTATTGATATAAATCTTACCACTTGTCGGTTGGTAAAAACGACAAAGTAATTTCACTAACGTTGTTTTACCGGCACCATTTAACCCAACAATACTAATTTTTTCATTTTTATGAATGGTGAAATTAAGATGTTTTAAAATATAAGTCTCACTTTTTGGATATTTAAAAGAAACATCTTCAAATCGTATTTCATTAATCTCACTTTCATTGAATTTGTTTAAACCATTATTTTCATTATCTAAGTTAAATAATTCTTCAATGGGTTGAAGATAATTCATCACTTGTAGAAAACGACTCATTTTTTCCACAATAGATGAAATACTATTAAATATAGAAATAGCACTGCTAGTATATAAACTAAACTCACCGACAGTTAATTGTAAACTTATTGTTTTAATTAATATTAAAGCATAAATGATAATCGATTCAATAGATGAAATCATTTGAAGTAGAGTATTATAAATGCCACTTTTAAAGTAAGTTTCATGAACAAAATCATCCATTTGTTTAATAACATTGTCTAATTTTTCCATTACCATTTCTTTTGCTTGAAATAGGCGATATTCTTTTTGCATTTTAGGTAAAACCATGTCATTAAGATAATAATTCATTTCACGATTAATTGGGATTAATCTTTGGTAAAACTTCACCATTGTTTTTTTTGAAAGACGGTTGACTATCAAACTCCCCAAAGTACCTAAAGCAAGTACGATAATAATTTCATAACCTAATGAAAATAATACAATAGACATAGCGATAATGTTTAAAATATTTTTAACCATTTCCAAACTTAAATTAAGTATTTGAGTAATACTGTTTTGATTAACCATTGGAAAAAGTACACTTTCTTTAAGTAGCAAAAAATCTGCGTCTTCTAAATAACGATAAGGTAAATCATTTAATTTTTCATGAATGGATTGGTAAATACCATAACGGATTTTTTCTTGTAAAGCGAGTTGTTTTTTTGTAGTATAAGCAATCAAGATACTTAGTATTTTAGAAACTGAGATTAAGATTAACGTAATGAATAGACATTGTATTAAAGAATACTGTGAAATGGCATCGAGTAATATTTTAGGAATGTAAGCATTAAATAAGAGTTGGAGCATGTTTAATAATGCTAATATGCAAAATATATACGGATAACTCTTTGAAATTTTAAAAACGATTTTAAATAATATTTTTACCTTTTTCATTGTTTTCCCTCCCTATAATACTGACCTTGAACATTAAACATTTGATAATATAACCCTTTGGCTTGGTAAAGTGATTCATGTGTTCCGTATTCTTTTAAACCATTTTCATCAAAAAGAGCAATTTTATCACAAAATTTAGTTGAAGCGAGACGATGCGAAACAAAGATTGCAGTTTTATCTTGAATTAACTGACTGAAATGTTCGTATATTTTTTGCTCGGCTAAAGCATCTAAGGCTGCTGTGGGTTCATCTAAAATAATACATTTACCTTGATGATATAATGCTCGAGAAATTGCGATATTTTGCTTTTGTCCCCCACTTAACTCTACCCCATTGTGATCAAGTATTTTTAATAATGGCGTATGATAATTAAGTGGTAAGCTTTCGATTTTTTCTTTTAAACCTACTTCATCGATGGCTTGTTTGACTAATGATTCATTGACTTTAGAAGTTGAAGCCATCGCAACGTTTTGGTAAACATCAAGATTTAATATTTGAAAATCTTGAAATACTACACCAAATATTTTTTGATATTCCTTAGGATTATAATTTGAAATCGATTTTCCATTGACTAAAATTTCCCCTTGATCTGGTTTAAATAATCCGGTTAATAATTTAATTAAAGTAGATTTACCTGCACCATTGATGCCAACGATGGCTAATTTTTCACCGGCTTTTATTTTCAAATTAAAATTAGTTAAAATATTTTTTTGTGTATTAGGATATTTAAATGTTACATTTTTAAATTCAATTTCAATATTTGGTGTTTCAATATCCATTAATTGATAGTGTTGTGTTTTAGGAGTATATTTTTCCATAAACTGATAAAACTCTTGGGTTAAACTTAACCATTGTGATATTTTCCCAACTTTTTGACCTAATAACATTAACGAACTGTTTAAAGCAATCATTGAAGATAGACATAATGTGAAATCTCCTAATAACAATTGTCCTTGTGTCGTTAAGTAGATGAGTAAACTAAAGCAAATAACATCTTGAATAAAGGTCACTGCAATTTCTAATAAACTATAACTAAATTGTTTGCTTAAAATCATAGTAAATAAAGAAATATATTGATCAAGTTTCCCTTTATAACAAGCAGATAAATGTGAAAATAAATTGTAAATACGCACGTCTTTTACAAATTTCACATCTTGTAAAGTGTCACTGTAATATTTCATTTCGCGACGATAACGACTTAAAGGCTCACGATATTCAAATTCTTTTTTTCTTTTTAATGAGTTAAAATAAATCACTAATATCGAAGTAACAAGCATGATCACTAAAAATAAAATATGAACTTTCGCAATAATGTACATATAAATCATAGAGGCCATTAAAATTCCTAATCCCTCTAGTAAGAAAGTATAAGTCCCTTGAAATCCTTCCATATCATTATGTAAGGTTTGTGAAGCTCTATCATAATCATCAATCCATTTTGCATTTTCAATATTGGCATAATCGACTTCAAACATAAAACGGTTTAACTTTTTAAACTCTTGCCATCTCATTTTTGAAAATATCCCAATACAAATTCCCCAAATAAAGTGCATTCCAATGGAAGTCACTATCATTAATCCCCCGATTTTGATTAAATACAAAAATACATCATTTAAAACTAATTGCTGCGTTTCCAATTGGTGAATGATATATCTTGGAATAATCATTGATAATACCGGGAAAATTCCTGCACATAGAATATAAATAACCATATAGACATACATTATTCGATGTGCTTTTTTAAATAACATCATTTGTTTTAATAACACTTTAAGTTTTGTCATAATTATTCTCCTCCCTATGGTGTGCAATACACATATATGTGTCATACACAGTATAGCACGTTACTGTGCATTACACAATATATAAATTTATAATTTTTTTTGTTAAAATAGTAGCAATGAAAAGAGGTGGGCAACGATGTTACTTCAATGTAGTTCAATCAGTAAATCATTTGGGACTAATCAAATTTTAAAAGACGTCACATTTAAAATAGAAGAAAAAGAAAAAATCGCCATTGTGGGTGTGAATGGTGCAGGTAAGTCAACTTTAATGCGAATTATTGCTAACGAGGAAAGTTACGATAGTGGTGATATTTATAAAGTAAAACAAACTCAATTAGGCTATTTAACTCAAGAAAGCCATTTAGACTTAAATTTAACAATTCATGAGGAACTTTTAAGTGTTTTTAACGAAGTCATTACTATGGAACAACGTTTACGTACATTAGAAAAAATGATGGGCAATTCTCAACAGATTGATAATATTATGAAAGAATATGATGACTTAACACATCGTTTTAATGAATTAGAGGGTTATAGTTACGAAAGTAAAATTACCGGTGTACTTAAAGGGTTGGGATTTGAAAAAAGCGATTTAGATTTAAAAATCAGCACTTTATCCGGTGGACAAAAAACACGGATCTCTTTAGCGAAGTTGTTGTTAGTGAAACCGGATTTACTTTTACTCGATGAACCTACCAACCATTTAGACACTAAAGCCATTACTTGGCTTGAGGGGTATTTAAAAAGTTATCCTAATGCAATTATCATTATCAGCCATGATCGTTATTTTATCGATCAAGTTTGCACAAGTATTTTAGAAATTGAACATGGTAAATCTAAACTTTATCGCGGCAATTATACTTATTATGTCAATAAACGTAATGAAGATAAAAAAATTGCTTTAAAGCATTATGAAGATCAACAAAAAATTATTAAAAAACAAGAAGAAAGTATTTCATTACTTAAATCTTTTAATCGCGAAAAATCGATTAAACGTGCTGAAAGTAAAGAAAAGCAATTAGAGAAAATGGATAAAATCGATAAGCCTGAAAATGACCCGGAATCGATTAGATTAAGATTTAATACGACTATTCAAAGTGGTTATGATGTTTTAAAAATTGAAGATTTAAGTTTTAAGTATGATCATGATTTTTTATTTTCACATCTTAATTTAGATGTGAAGCGACAAGAACGTATTGCCATTGTCGGTCCTAATGGGATTGGAAAGACAACTTTATTCAAATTAATTCTTCAATTACTTACACCAACAAGTGGGATTATTAAATTTGGCAGTCATGTCAGTTTAGCGTATTATGATCAAGAGCATACTTCTTTACACCCTTACAAAACAATATTTAGTGAAATTCAAGATGATTATCCGCTAATGAATAATACACAAATCAGAAGTTTACTTGCTTCATTGCAATTTAAAAATGATGATGTGTTTAAGGATATTCAAATGTTAAGTGGGGGTGAACGTGGTCGTGTGGTACTTGCGAAACTTATCTTAACCAATGCCAATCTATTGATTTTAGATGAACCGACTAACCACTTAGACATTAGTTCAAAAGAGATTTTAGAAGAAGCTTTATTAAATTATGATGGAACGGTTTTATTTATTAGCCATGATCGTTATTTCATTAATAAAATTGCAACTCGTATTGTTGAAATGCAACCGAATCAACTATTAAATTTCCCCGGAAATTATGATCATTATATGGAAATCATGAACACAAAAGTCGAAAATGTAAAAAAAGAAACAAATTATTCTTCATATAAAGCTAATCAAGCCTCTTTACGTAAAAAACAAAATGCAATTCGTAAAGTTGAAGAAAAAATATCTGCTTTAGAGACTACAATTAATTCACAAAATGAATTATTACTTAAAGAAGAGTATGTTAATGATTATGTCAAATATAATGAAGCCACTTCTAATATTGAATCATTAGAACTTCAATTATTAGAATTAATGAATGAATGGGAGAAATTAAATCAAGAATAAAAAAATGGAAGTTGAAATAGGACTTCCATTTTTTTATTGAGTTATAATTTCACAATCACTTTCATGTGCAATGTTCTCATCTAAAATCACTTCACCGATGTGGTCGGCAACAATTTTACCGGTTTTAGGATTTTTAATACTGTCAATATTCCCCTTAATTATCGCATTGACTTCGCTATATTCAAACGCTAAATCAGTATCCACCATTTCGCAATCTTCTAAAATTAAATTAGAAGCATAGCATAATGGTTGTGTTCCAATAATTTTACAACGTACTAACTTTAACCCTTCGCTATACCACGCTAAATATTCGCCTTTAATTACACTATCATAAACCGTGACATTTTGACTATGCCAAAAAGCATCTTTGGTATCTAAATATGAATCACGAATGATTAAATCTTTAACATATTGAAATGAATATTTTCCTTGTAGTTTAAAATTCGATAATACCATATTAGAACTATGTAAAAATGGATACTCCCCTACTAAGGAAGTGTCGTTTATTTTTAAATCATTACAAAACCAACCAAATTCAGGTGAAATAATATCAGAATGATTAATTACGATGTCTTGACATTCTCTTAATGCTTTAATACCATGAAGTACACTGTGATTAATTTTGACATCTTGGTCATACCATAATGCCGCACGACACAATTCTGTCATTTCCACATTGTTAAGAGTTGTATTTCGATTATGCCAAAAAGGATAACGTAAGGCAAAAAAACTATTATTTACTTGAATATCATACGTTTCTTTTAATGGTGATTCACCATCTTCTTCACCTTCAAAGCGACAATTATTGACCTTAGCGTTTGTTAAAGCATATAATGCTCGTTCTTGTTGAAAGTTTTGATTTTCAATTATTTTCATTTTAATTCCTCCCTTGCAAATTTATCATACCCCCTTGACTTAACTCTAAGTCAAGTTTTTTTACACTATTATTGTATAAATAATTTAAATAAATGTCTAATGCTTATATTCTATATCAAAGTATGCCTTAGATGAATAGATAATCTATTTTTCTTTTGTGAAAAAAACATCTTTTATATAAATGTAAGTGGTATCATAGTAACAAAAGGAGAGATTTTTTATGAAAAAACATCAAAGTAAATTATTTTATGCTTTCTATTTTTTATACTTTGCAGCAATGAGTGGTTTTACAACTTATATCAATGTATACCTTGAAAGTAAAGGATTAAATGGATCGCAATTTGGGCAAATTACTGCTGCTGGATTATTAATTAGTGTCTTTATTGCACCTTTATGGGGAATTATAGGTGATAAGACTCGAAACTACAAACTATTATTATTGGCTTCATTAGGAAGTTCATTAATTGCCCTTTATTTTTATGCAAAACAAAGTTTATATTTAGGATTAATTATTTGTGCGATTGTATTAGATGTCTCTCGTTCGGGAGCTATTCCAATGTCTGATGTATTAACGATGAATTATTGTAACGCTAACAATAAAAACTATGGTTCAATTCGTTCAATGGGTTCTCTTGGTTGGGTACTTGGAAGTGTTGTCATTGGTATGTTAGCTGATACATTTGGTTTAGATGGTGCTTTATTTTCAACTTATGGAGGACTTTTAATTATTAGTTTTATGATTGCTTTTGGTTTTCCAACCACTAAAACTGAAACTAAAGAAAAACAAGACACTCAACCTAAAGTAGGAATTTTAGATGTCTTGAAAAATAAAAACTTGTTATTTATTTTAATCTTATCATTAATGACAACAACTTTAATAGATACAACTGCCGCTTATAATGGAAATCATATTATGTCTACTTTAGGAGGAAGTAATAAAATTATTAGTATGTATACCGTTGCTACTGCCCTTCCTGAAGTTATATTTTTAGCGGTGGCTTTAAAATATTATGAAAAATTTGGTTTTAAAACGATGTATTTAATCTCAGCACTATGTATTTTTGCTCGTTTGTTAGTTTATGCTTTTGTTCCAAATGTTTATGCATTTTTATTCATCTCAATTTTACACTGTGTTTCTACAAGTTGTGCTACTGTTGGAAATTTACAATATATTAAATCTTCCACTTCACCTCTTGTGTTTGGAACTGCGGTCACTTTGATGAATGCTGCCATTTCACTTGGACGTGCTATTTATAGTTATGGATTTGGGATTATTTATGAACATTTTAGCAGTTATGCTATTTACCAAATCAGTGCTGTGATTACTTTTGTTGCAATTATTATCATTATCAAAACAAAACGATTTGATCATATGAAAGGGTTTAAAATTGCTAATAATCAATAATCTTCAGATGCTTAAATCAATACCCTATAATATTAATTATACTACTTTTATATTTTAATATAAGGGAATATTCAAAATATGAAATTATCTTGATTTTATCAATATTTTTTGTTATTATTCAAATAGAAAAAAAGTAAACTTACTTTTTTCAATCAACTCTTCCTTCTATCTAAACGATAGTGTATTTCTTACAAAAATGATGATGTGAATTATAGATTGTGAATTTGTTTAGTAGTTATAATTGAATAAGGTTAAGCAATAGAATTTCTCTATAATTCACCTCTATTTTTCAAAAATAAGCAACGCATTGCGTTGCTTATTTGATTTTATATTAGTTATACAATTCAACTGTTATTGAAACAATTCCACAATCTTACCACAAGCAATTTTAGCTTGACTGTTTCCACTTGGTTGAGTATGAAAATCATCATAGGATTGATGAATCACAATAGTTCTTCCTATAATATCTTCTGCATTAAAGCGACTGGTATAAGTACATAACCAAGCATAACCCTGATTAGAAAATAATGGGGGTAAATCACCACTATGATTTGGATGAATAGTAGGAGTTAAAGAAAAGTGACCGAGTGTATTTTTAAACGGATCTTCTTTATTTCCTGTGCAAGATTTTCCTTCATGAATATGCAATGCGTGGATACTATTTTGAGTTAAACCACATACTTCCACAACGACAATACATCCTTTACAAAAAGGATAAGCAAAAAACTCACCCTCAATACCTTCTCCCATTATTTTTGCATATGCTTTAGGACATGTCGTTTGAATTAATTTCGCAATTTCAAATGTATTAATCATATTGACCTCCTCAAGATACAATATGAATTAATCATTCATTTGGTGAGTTTTAATCTAAATTTTCAATATTGACATTTTCTAAATCGAAAATAGCCGGTCCATCAACAACTTTACCATTCAAATCATAACGTGAACCATGACAAGGACATTCGAAAGTGTGTTCTTGTGAATTATATTTTAAAATACAACCTAAATGTGAACAAACCGGAATAAAACCATGATATATCCCTTGTTCATCTTTATAAATAGCCACTTGTCTGCCATTACATTCTATAATCGCCCCACTATTTTGTGAAGTTTGTTCTAATGTCTCATTACTTACAATAATACGATCTACAACTTCTGCTTTCATCGTACGGATCATCAATTTTGAAAAAGGGGCCATACTTGTGATAGGTTTAAATCTTTGTGGCGTGAATAAATCTTGATATTCATTTTCTTGTCCTAAAATTAAATCACTAATCAATTGAGCGCTGACATGAGATAAAGTCACACCCCATTTATCATACCCACTTGCAACAAACATTGTTTTGTCATTACGATGATAATATCCTATAAACGCTAAACCATCATGACTAACAGTATCTTGTGAATGCCATGCACTCATCACTGCTTTTTTGGATAAATTAATCAGTGGATCGCCAACTAATCGTTCATTTTTGACTTCAATTTGAAATTCATGAATAAAACGACGACTATAAATCGGTTTATCAATACATAAAACAACTTCTGATTTTAACTTTGGTCGTAAAAATAAAGTAGAACGAACTTGATGCATTCTTAAAAAATACATACTTGGAAAATTAAAGATTGGAAATCGAGTAGCAACAATGACATATTTTGCTTCAATTTCGCAAAAAAAATCAGTTTTTAAAAAATGTTTTCCTTGTTTTTTAGTATGTGAAGTAATTGTAGTATGTTCATAAATCGTAGTGTTATTTAAGATTGTTAAAATGTGTTGAATATATTTAAGTGGATTAAATGTTGCTAGTGGATAAACAATTAATTGTCCATTTTTCATTTCAACATCTAAATGACATTCTTTTAAAATTTGATATTCTTTTTCTAAATCATTTTGACTATGATTAGAATAAAAATACTGAGGAGCAACTTCATAGTCACATTCAATATGATTTATTTTAATAATTTCTTGAATTTTAGTATATGCTTCAAGATTTGCTTTAAGATATTTTAAAGCAGACAATTCATCGAAATCTTCTTTAATTTTAGAAATTTTTGTGCCATGTATATAAGAAATTTTACCGGTCATTTTTCCTGTTGCCTGACTAGCAATGCAGTCTTTTTCAACTAAAGTTACTTGATAAGGACTATCTTTTAAATAATAAGCACACATTATTCCGGTAATCCCTCCACCGATTATTAATATATCTGTTTTTAAATCTTGTTTAAGTTTTTCATAATTAGGCAATTTCACATTTTTTTGCCAATAAGATTTTTCCATTTTAATCACCAAAAATATTATTGACAACTTTTATCTTTTTAGACTATTGTTTTTGTTTTAGTAAATCTCTTATTTCTTGTAGAAGTTCAACTTCTTGGCTGATTTTAATTGTTTTTTCTTCCTTAACTTCTTGTTTTTTAAACAAATGATTAATAACTTTTATTGCACAAAAAATACTAAAGGCAATAATCATAAAATCAATGACACTTTGGATAAACAAACCAATTTTAATTCCACCGTTTACTAAATGACTACCCACCACAATTTCTGAAAAATTTACTTTACCTAAAAACATCCCAATTAAAGGTGTAATAATATCATTGACTAATGAAGTCACAATTTTAGAAAATGCCCCACCAACAACAACCCCAACTGCCATGTCTAAAACATTTCCACGCATAGCAAAGGTTTTAAATTCTTTAATAAATTGTTTCATCTTTTTATTATCAAAATAATCAATATCTAAATCTTGATTTGAGTATAAAAATATACACTTAGACACAATATTTTCATATATTTTATAATTATATTCAAGTCTTTTATTAGATTGAAATACGTTAAACAAAATTTTCGTGTTTAATTAAGTTGTACTTCAAATTTTATAATATTATTATTTTGACCTACTCCTTTCTTCTTTATTTCAGTTTTAAAGTATTTTAACTTTTGGACTTAGCCATTAATCACCTTTCAATATGTTATATAATAAATTTTACACAAATACTTATTAAAATTTAATTTTGTAAGTTTATTTACACTTATTTTTTTTAATATGATACTCATGAACGATTTAATTGTCAATTATAATGTTTTTATGTTAAACTATATAACGAATTGGAGTGATAAAATGGACAAATTTTGGTATGAATTAAAACATGTATGTGCACAAACAGGGGCTAGATATGGAATTTTACATACACCTCATGGTGATGTGGAAACGCCTATGTTTATGCCAGTGGGAACTTTAGCGACAGTTAAAGGGATTTCCCCAGAACAATTAAAACAAATGAATAGTGGTGTAATCCTTTCAAATACATATCACTTGTGGCTTCGTCCTGGTGAAGATGTAGTAGAAAAAGCTGGTGGATTACATCAATTTATGAATTATGATGGACCTATTTTAACCGATAGTGGTGGGTTTCAAGTATTTTCATTAGGTAAAACACGCAAAATCGAAGAAGAAGGCGTTACTTTTAAAAGTATTGTTGATGGTCGTAAGTTATTCTTATCACCTGAAAAAGCAATTCAAATTCAAAATAGTTTAGGGGCAGACATCATTATGTCATTTGATGAATGTGCTCCTTATCCTTGTACTCATGATTATATGAAAAATAGCGTTGAAAGAACTTTACGTTGGGCAAAACGTGGTAAAGATGCCCATCAAAAAGCAAATCAACAAGCCTTATTTGGAATTGTGCAAGGTGGTGAATTTGAAGATTTAAGAGAAATATGTGCTAAAGAATTAGTCGCAATGGATTTTCCAGGTTATTCAATTGGTGGAACCAGTGTAGGTGAACCTAAAGATGTAATGTATAAAATGATTGATGATAGCATTAAATGGTTACCTGAAGATAAACCTCGATATTTAATGGGAGTGGGAAATCCAATTGATTTAATTGAAGGGGCTATTAGAGGAATTGATATGTTCGATTGCGTTTTACCAACACGCGTTGCACGTCATGGCGCATTAATGACAAGTCATGGACGTATCAACATTAATAACGAAAAATATAAATACGACTTTACTACTTTAGATGAAGAATGTGATTGTTATACTTGTAAAAACTATACAAAAGCTTATTTAAGACACCTACATAAAACAGATGAAATATTTGGCAAAAGTTTACTTTCAATCCACAATGTACGTTTTTTATTAAAACTAAGCGAGCAAATTAGACAAGCAATTAGAGAAGACCGCTTAAACGACTTTAAAGAAGAATTTTTAGAAAAATATGGTAGAGATGTTTATGAGAGGGCATTTTAATGAAATTAAGTGAATTTGATTTTGATTTACCTGAACATCTTATTGCTCAAACACCATTAGAAAAACGTGATACTTCTAAATTACTTGTACTTCATAAAAATAGCGGACAAATCGATCATCGTCATTTTTATGATATTGTGGATTATTTAAAACCAGGCGATATTTTAGTACGTAATAATACAAAAGTCATTCCTGCACGATTATTTGGAATAAAAGAAGAAACAAACGGTCATGTGGAAGTATTATTACTTAAAGAAGTATCTCACAATACTTGGGAATGTTTAGTAGGAAACGCTCGTATTGTAAAGTTAGGAACAATCATTACCTTTGGTGAGGGTTTATTAAAAGCAAAATGTATTGAAATTAAGGAAGAAGGTATTCGTGTTTTTGAAATGATTTATGATGGAATTTTCTATGAAATCTTAGATCAATTAGGAACAATGCCTTTACCCCCTTATATTAAAGAAAAATTAAATGATAAAAATCGTTATCAAACAGTCTATGCTAAAATTGAAGGAAGTGCCGCAGCGCCGACTGCCGGTTTACACTTTACCGATGAAATCATTGAAAAAATTAAAGCTAGAGGTGTACAAATTGTTGATGTCACTTTACATGTCGGTTTAGGAACATTTAGACCGGTGAAGGTGGAAAATGTATTAGAACATCATATGCACAGTGAATTTTATATGATTTCTAAAGAAAGTGCTGATATATTAAATCAAGCCAAAGCTAATCATCAACGTATTATTAGTGTAGGAACAACTTCTACACGTGTACTAGAGTCAAATTATACAAAATATCATTGTTTTAAAGAAACAAGTGAAAATACTGATATATTTATTTATCCTGGTTATGAATATAAAGCCATTGATGCTTTAATTACAAACTTCCATCTCCCTAAGTCAACTTTATTAATGTTGATCAGTGCTTTAGCCTCTAAAGAATTAATTTTTAAAGCCTATCATGAAGCCATCGAAAGAGAATACCGTTTCTTCTCTTTTGGAGATAGTATGTTTATTACCAATGAATAAAATTAATTATGATTTATTATTAAAAGAAGAACTCAAAAAAATAGGACAACATCGCCCTAAATTGCTTCTTCATGTTTGTTGTGGGCCTTGTAGTGGAAATGTAATTAAAGAATTGTGTCAGTATTTTGACATTACAATTTACTATTCAAATTCTAATATTTATCCTGAAGATGAATATCTCAGACGTTTTAATGAATTAGTTGATTTTATTAAACAATTTAATATCGATTATCATCAAAATATTCAAGTCATTGAAAAAACATATCAACCTTTAGAGTACCTTACACATATTTCTATTTATAAAGAAGAAAAAGAAGGCGGAAAACGTTGTTATTTATGTTATAAACTTAGAATGGAAGATGCTTATCAATATGCAATTAAACATCAATTTGATTATTGGACAACAGTACTAAGTGTTTCACCACATAAAAACAGTCAATGGATTAACGAAATCGGTGCAAGTTATCCACAAGATCAAGTTAAATTTCTATTTGCTGATTTCAAAAAAAATGATGGTTATAAAAAATCGGTGAATTTTTCAAGTCTTTATCATTTGTATCGTCAAGATTACTGTGGTTGTTTGTACTCATATATTGATAAACACAATCGAGAAAAAAATAAAAAAGAAAACTAATTTACATTATTCTTCATTTTGAGATTAAGATTGACTATTGTCGACAAATACTGTATAATTAATCTCGCCGATAAGAGACTTATGTCTCTTTTTTTGTTTTAAAAAAAATCAGCAATTTGCTGATTAATCTTCTAATAAAAATGATTTGATTTTTGAATTTTTTTCAATCGAATTAAATAAAATAACGCCAATAACCAAAACTGCCAATTCGCCAATAAATACATAAATAAAATTAATAATAAAAGGTAAACCAAAGGCTAAGTACAATTCAAATCCCACAATCATTCCTGTCATTAGTGATGCAATAAAAATAGCCAAATAGCGGTTTTTTAAATACCACATGATAAAACAAACAATAAAAGTTCCAAGCGTTCCAAAAACAATATCTAGCCATCCTAATGTTGAAGGAATATTCGCAATAAAACAACCGATAACTAAACCAGGAATAAATTTACGATTATAAAATGATAATAAAACCATGATTTCAGATAATCTAAACTGAATTTGTGAGTATGCTAATGGGGCGATCATTATTGTAAAAACGGCATAAAGACAGGCTACAATGGCATTAATAGCAATATTTTTTGCATTAATTTTCATGTCATGTTCTCCTTATATTCTTTTTTTTGTTTTCAGTTAATGTCACCTCATTGAAAACATATTTAAGTATAATTTTTATTGATTTAATTGTCAACAAAAAAAAGCAGGAAACTGCTTTTTATCCACAAACGCATACTGGTGAAGGGATTTTTAATTGAATATTTAAACGAATCAACTCATCTTCACCAATTTTAAATACTTCTAAAACATCATCATCTTGGCTTGCACAAATTACATAGTCATGAAAGATATTAAAATCTCTTGGATTTTTCCCTACCCCATAAAATGAAATTAGCCCAATTTTTCCAGTTGTCTGACTAACTTTAAATAATGCTAAAGAATTATGACCACGATTAGAAACAATTAAATATTGACCATCTTCACTTAAACGAATAGCCGCAGCAGAACTCATTTCTTTAAAACCATAAGGTAAACAAGAAATTTTTTGTGATAAAACACAACCATTACTTCCTACATCAAATACCATAATATTATTAGCAATTTCGTTTAATAAATAGGCATATTTTCCATTTTGACTAAAAATCATATGGCGTGGTCCACTTCCTGGAATAACATGAATTGAAGCACTTGGTTCTTCAATCAAATGTCCATGATCATAATGATACATGATAATCGAATCACTTCCTAAATCAACGCTGTATAAGTATTTCTTTTCTGGTGTGATTCCAACATAATGGACATGAGGCATCGTTTGACGTCCAAAAATATCTGCTCCCATTCCACGATGGTAAATGACATCCGTTTTTTTAGAAACGATGTGATTTTCAATTTTATAAGCCACTGTGGTTCCCGCATGATAGTTGGCCCCATATAAATAATCTTTATTTGGAGATAAACATAGATGTGTATAAGAACGCCCATTTGATGTGGCGTGGCTTAATTCAATTAAACGCTCGCCATCAATTTTAAAACTTCCCATTCCACCTGCATTTTCTTTTTTAGTAGAATTTTTATAAGAAACATATAAATAATCTTCATCTTTAATTATATAAGATGCATAATCCGCTGTTTCTACTTTACGAATTAAACTTAACTGACCTGTTTGTTCATCCAAATCACAAACATAAATTCCTTTATGTTTATCATAACTTCCAACATAAAACATCGCCATATTATCCCTCCTCTTTATTAAGATTATACCAAGTTCTAATCCATTAATCTAGATAGCT
Source organism: Erysipelotrichaceae bacterium (assembly GCA_018365815.1). GTDB lineage: Bacteria > Bacillota_I > Bacilli_A > Erysipelotrichales > Coprobacillaceae > Beduini. The sequence goes on along the minus strand of JAGZJH010000003.1, from coordinate 56,879 downwards.
AAGCAATTTCCATCACTCCTTGGATCATTTCCTCCTTCTAATCCATCTATTGTAATTTCAATCACTTCACTTGCACCACTAGCACCATACTTAGGAATTATTTTTATATCATGTCCTCGGCTTTTTAAATCTTCAACAACCTCTTGATCCACATTTTCTTCTAATTCAAGATGATGCACTCCATCGTAATTTGAACGCCATTTAGTTGCAGAAACTGCCTCATAAGCATTCATTTTTTCATCAATTAAACGACTGATAATTTGCATATTCCACATGACTTGATAATCTCCACCAGGTGTATTTCCCACATATTTTAATTGATCTTGTTTAAAAACTAACCATGTATTTAGAGTATGAATAGATTGTTGCCTTTTTTTTATATAATTAGGACTATGTGGATTTGAATTCAAACCCACTCCGGCACGATTGTTTAATAAAATACCAGTTCCATCTACAACTTCTAAACTCCCCCATACTCCCGCAATACTTAAAATAAAAGAAACTGCATCACCGTTTTCATCAACAACAACAAATGAAGTTGTATGCCCATTTTCAGTATAATAGGGATCATCAATTGTATTATTAGATTGTTCATTAATAAGAGTTGCTAATTTTTGAGTATATTCTTTTGACAAGGCTTCTTTTAAATGATTGTAAGCAAACTCACGTTGGTTAAAAGCAATTTTTTTCGCTTCAATTAATATATGCGTACGCTTTGCTTCACTCATCTTCTCTAAATCAAAGTGATTTAAAATAGCTAATTCTAATAAATGTAAATAACCTTGTGAAACTGGTGCACTTTGGTAAACTTCATACCCTCGATAATTGATATGAATAGGTTCAAGTAACTCACACTCATATTCACTAAAATCCTCTAATTCAAAATAACCGCCATTTTTTTGACTATGTTCCACAATCTTTTTAGCGATGTCTCCTTTATAAAACCCCTCTACTCCTGCTTGATTTAAATATTCTAAAATTTTAGCGTAGTCTTCGTTATATATTTTTTCACCAACTTGTAAAGGTTTTAAATTATTTAAATAAATTTTACTTGCTGTTTTGGATTTTGATAATGAATCATAATCTGTTTCCATATGACGACGTACTAATCGACTGGCTTCAACACCATCACGTGATAAATAAATCGCATCAGTCGATAATTGTTCAAACTTTTGTGTTCCCCATAACTCTAATGCTCTATATAACACACTCACACAACCAGGAACAGTCACTGATTTCATACCATACTTTGTCATCGGATCATCATAATTATAGTTTTTAGGGAGTTTTCCACTCCCATTGATACTATAAACTTGATGATTTTTTTTAGAATAATACAACATAAAAGCGTCACCGCCAATACTACACATATCCGGTAAAACCACTCCGGCAGTTAATGCCATAGCGACACTGGCATCGACTGCATTTCCGCCATTTTTTAATACTTCTATACCAGTTTGACTAATCAATTTATGTGCCGAAGCCACCATTGCCTTTTTTCCTTTAACTAGCATATATATTTCTCCTAATACAATTTAATTTCTTTAAAATACTTCGGACAATGAAAATTAGGTTTTTCTTCCAATATCTTTGCCCATGAAAGATAGTGAGGTTGACTTGTTTTATCCCCACATTTATAAAAATTACATAGTACTGATGATAAGAAAGATTGGTTATATTGTTTTATAAAAGTTTCTGGAATTTTTAAAGTCACTTGCCAATCATTTTTGGTTTGTAACACTTGAACTTCAACTAATGAACACTCAATAAATTGTCGTTCATGACGATTTTTACCATATTGGCATAACAAAGCACCATTGGCATTCATTTCAAAGTTAAAATAATTTTCATCATTCTTATCAAACTTCACAAAAAATTCCATACAACTATCCTCATATACTGGTTCATTACGTTTTGTATAAATAGCTTTAGGATTTTTTTCTTCACATTTCATCACTACAACTAAAGTATTATTTTCTAATTTTACTTTTGCATATACCAAAGATGAAAAAGTAGTTTGCCATAATTGGTGATTTAAATAGTATCTATCTTCCATATTCATTCACCACATATTCATGAATTAATTGATTGACTTTATTTCTCAATTTCACATAATATAAGTCATTATGAGGGTAGTTTTCAAATGTGATAGGTTCAATACCTTCTTCCATTAACTCAATCGTTTTCTTTTTACCGAGATATTTAGCTAAAAGTATTAAAGCACGTAAATCATTGATGGCTTGGTTTTGAACCATTATCCGAATTGATTCTTCTGGTTTACCATTTGCACCTGGATACACTAAAAATGGATCACCTGAAGGAAATGCCATTGAAGCATCTGTATCAAAATAAGGATTAATTGGATAAACTGAATATTGTGAATTATAGAAATTATACCCCCAATGAAGTATTCCTTCGATATCATATTTAAATAACTGTAATCCATAGGCACGATTTCTAGCAGAAGGCATCGCCATAAAACGATTACAAACTTTATTATATTGAGCCGTACAATAATAAGACCACATGTTTTTAACCTTATGATCAATGAACGTTTGAATATGATTGGTCGCACAAATAGGATGATCAATCACACCTAGTTCATAAAATCCATAAGAAGACATGGCATCAATGATTTTAAAATCTTTTAAATAAGGCGCAACGATTTCTTTGGCTGCTTTATAACTTTCATATTGTAATAACTCGGGTTCATCAGAAATATGAAAATAAGTATTTTCTTGAATATTTAATGCTTTAATTTCTTTAATTAATGCAGGTAAAAATTGTTCTAAAAATACTTTGTATTCACGAGAAGTCGCTGGTGTTTCCCAACCAAAAATACGTTGATACCTTCCTTCTTTAATTGCCATAATTTTAGGCGTAGCAATTGCTCCCCATTGTGTAAAAAGGTGAGATAATTCAAAATATTTCATGCCTACTTTTTGGCACATTACAACCCAACGTCTAAATTTGTCAAAATTAAAGCGATAACCATCTGGTGTCACTTCAATATCAATTAATTGAATCGTTGTTCTTTCACCACCTTTTACAGTATCTAATGGCGGTGTAAAAATAGGAGTTAAAATCATATTACATTGACGTTTAACTGCAATTTCAATAAAATTTTCCATTAACTGCCAATGACGTTCACTAAAAACTTCTTCACCATAATAATTAGCTATACAATCCCCATGAAACCACTCTGTATGAATTAACTTATTTTCTAATAATTTATGTGGGTAAATCATGACATTTGTTTCAACACTACAAATCTCTTGATCTTCTAAATTAATTAAACTAAATTTAATTAAATGATTTCCCGGTTTAATATCTTGGCAAGGTTCAATATCTACCCACAAGCTATGCCACTGATAAGAGACTAATTGAATTTTAGAATCATCTAAATCTCTAAGTAAATCAGGAAACATGCCCGGTTTAGTTTTTAAATAATAATCATCATGTGGTAAATGTGTATGGATTGGATAACGTGAAGGAACAAGAATGACTTCCCTTAATCTAATACATTGTTTAATATCAGATTCTACCTCCACTTTAACATATTCGTTAAAATATTCTTTTTTAGTATAAGCAATTTGGAATGAAAACGTTTCGTTTTTAAACATACTAAAGTTTGTCATTCCTAAGTCTTCTATCGGTTCTTCTTCACTAAATACTTTAATAAGAGAACTTAATACTTTCATTTCATACATTTTGATAATCCCCTTTTAAATATGCTTAATTTTATTATAATTGCTCATTTTAATAGATGTTGTCATTTTCTTTTTTTAAAAATAAAAGAAACGGAAAACCGTTTCTAATCTAATATTGTGATGTCGTATCCTTGATTTTTAAATGATTCAATAATTTTATCAACGTGTGTTTTACCATTTGTTTCACAAGTCACTCGAAGTTCTAAATCTTGAAAACTTGGTAAGTTAATTAATTGATTATGTTCTAAACTTACAATATTTGCATTTAACTTAGCTAGATGATTTGCGATTTTTACCAATTCACCCGGTTTATCGGCTAATGCAATTGAGAATTTAAAAATACGATTTCTTGAAACTAAGCCTTTATTAATCACTGAAGAAATATTTTTCACATCGATATTTCCACCACTTACAACACATACTACTTTTTTATTTTTTTCTTTTAATTGTGACAATGCCGCTAAAGTTAATAAACCTGAATTTTCTGCCACTAATTTATGTTTTTCAACTAAAGTTAAAAAAGTATTCATTAATTCATAATCTGAAACTGTAATAATTTCATCAACATAACGTTCGATATATTGATAAGTTGTATCACCGATACGTTTAACTGCTGTCCCATCGGCAATTGTATTAGCAGAAGGTAAAGTCACTACTTGACGTTCTTTCATTGCTTCTAAAGCACTAGCTGCCCCATCAGGTTCAACTCCGATAATTTTGATATTTGGATTAATCAATTTAGCCACACAAGCCACTCCGGAAATTAATCCACCCCCACCAATAGGCACTAAAATAATATCAGTATCCGCTAATTCTTCTAATATTTCTAAAGCAATTGTCCCTTGTCCTTCTATAACATCTTCATCATCAAAAGGATGAACAAATGTGTACCCAAATTTTTCTTGTAACTCACATGCTTTAGCATAGGCTTCATCATAAACTTCACCATGTAATACGACATTGGCTCCATGTGATGAAGTTGATTCTACTTTAATTAATGGTGTATGTGCTGGCATGACAATGGTCGCTTTTACATTAGCAACCTTTGCTGCATATGCCACACCTTGAGCATGATTACCTGCTGATGAAGCAATTAATCCTTTTTCTTTTTGCTCTTTAGTCATTTTCGCAATTTTATTATATGCCCCTCTTATTTTAAATGATCCCGTACGTTGTAAATTTTCCGGTTTAATATACACTTCATTTTGATTTTCGTTTGAAAATACTTCACTATAAATCAATCCCGTATTGACCAGAACACTTTCCAAACGTTGTTTTGCTTGTTTAAAATCTTCCAATTTCAACATAAAAAAATTCCTCCCTATCTATAAACTTAGTATATCATAGAAAAGAAAATAGGTCTAAAATTTTAAATTTATTTTCATTTAATTTACCCTAAAATCAATTCTAAATATTTTTATATTATTTTAATAAATTAAAAGCCTCATCAGTTGAATATTCAACCTTTGAGGCTCTATTTATCACAAGTTATTTAACTTTAATTTGACGAAGTGACTGATTATATTCAAAACCATTTTTTTCTAGTTTTTTAATCACTTCATCATAGACTTCATCATAATTATCAATAATCATTTCTAATGACATATCATCATCACGCAACTTCATATTTAAAATACTAACCACCATATTAATATCATTAGGTAATGCCATTAAAAATCAACTCCTTCAATGATTTGACTTAATAAATAAGCAATTCCTTCTTCATCATTTGTTTTAGTAATTACATCTGCTTTTTCTTTTACACCCTCGACACTATTACCCATTGCAACACCTAAACCAGCATATTCAATCATGGATAAGTCGTTATAACCATCACCAAAAGCAATCACTTCTTCCTGTTTAATTCCTAAATGTTTAACTAAACAATCTAGTGAAGTGGCTTTATCTATATTTTGTGCCATAATTTCAATGTAATGAGCAGCAGAGCGATAAATACTTAATTCACTTTCATAAGGAGTTTTAAAATCATCTAATACACTTGCTACATAATCCGGATCTGCGGCTAATAATACTTTATGAGGATCAAAATCAACAAATTCATCTAAATCATCAACAGATTTTAATCCCATATCATTTAATTTTGCTTCTCCAATTACATAAAAATCTTCACACATATCACTGACTAAATCATTTCCTAAATAAGTCATCGGTGCTAATTTAAAATCTTTAGCACGTTTAATCATCTTTTTAGCTTGTAAATTCGTTAACACTTTTTCATAAATGACTTCACCAGTGCTTTCACTATGTACCTTTGCACCGTTGAAAGATAAAATATACCCATCATTTTCTTTTAATTTTAACTGATTGGACTCATGACGTAATCCCGGTGTAGGTCGTCCTGAGGCTAATACAATTTTCATTCCTAACTCTTGGCATTTTAATAATGCTGCTTTTGTTTTTGACCCAATCGTATTTTGGCTTGTTTTTAAAGTACCATCTAAATCTAAAGCAATTAATTTATACTTCATCTTCTATCCCTCCATCTTTATGATACTATAAAACCATTTTTTAATCCAAATGTAAAGCGTTATTACCGTGCATAGCCAATAATTGTATTTTCAGTTGTATAACCAATCATCGGTAAAGAGATTTTATAAGTGGTAGTGACTTGATAAATCATTTCTTCTACATATAATTGATCCTCAGTTGAAATACTGCAATCTTTAATTTGATGTATATAAGGAGACTCTGATAATAATTGTTGTGTTACATTTTCATTAAAATGACTTGCTTCAATTTGAGCAATCATATAATGATGATAACTATATGCTTGTTTAATCTTAGCCGTGATATTCAATACTCCAAAAACAATAATAATTAAAAAAGTTACTAATAAACTATCAATAACCCACTCTACTGATATTTTCACTAATCCACCCTCACTTTAACTATTTTTTCAGTTACCATATGATTAGAATTCTCTACCACAAATCGTGCTTTATAAATTCCACGCTTATCAATCTCAATATTATTATATACTTTTACTTTTTTACTAATATCGCCATCGCTTAGATCACTTGCCTTAACATAATCTAATAAATTATAAGTTTGATTTAAAGTGAGTTTAATTGCTTCTACTTCTATACTAGGACGAGGTAAACTTTCGATTTGTTCATTCGTATTAATCTGTATACTAGGTAATAATAATGGTTTTTGCTGATAACTTTTCACTAAATCATTAAGTTGGTTTAAAACAATAGACGTTAACATTAGATAAACCAACAAAGATATCGCAAATTTTAGACTAATATCCATTATAAAATCCTTTCAAACATCAAACTAAAGACTTGATGATACATATAAAAAGAAATACTTCCTAAAAATAAAGTAGAAACCACTAAAGCAATCAATAAATCAATTGCTTCTTCAAATGAAAAATCCATATTTAAAAACGATGAATGTTCATAAAAATATTCATCATAATCCCAATTAACCCACTATGAATAATTAAATTAACAATTAAAGAAATACTTTGTTCAAGTGCTAATTTCATGAAATATTTCCCATTAATGATGACGAAAGCATATTAGCAATCAGCAAAATATAAATACTCAGTAAAAATAATGGAATAGAATTTAAAGCACCGATTAAAAAAATCTGTTGATTTTGTTTTTGTGAGCGGCTAACGTTTTCCATTTTATTTAATCGAATATTCAAGTGTTTAAATTCTTCAATCATTAAATCTTTATTTAAAAAATTAAATTGATACAAATCCATCATCATCTCTTTAACATCATTAAAATTATAACGACTTAAAAAATTAGCATAACAACTTTTATCTGTTGGATTTTCCTCTAAAATTGCTACTAATTTTTCTAAATCTACATAAATTGACTTTGGGCAAGTGGATAATGACATTTTAAGAGTATTGACTACGGTATGAGAAACAATTAATACCTCTAATGAAGATACCCATAATGGAAAATCGTTATAAACTTGTTTTGCCTGTTGATTAATTTTAGCACTAATCCACCAATAAGGAATTTTATACAAAATTAAAAAAGCAATTAAACTTAATACAAAAATAGGTGAATTTGTTTTAAAACTCGGAATTAAAACTAAACTTCCCCCTAATAATAAACAAGTCATCACAATTAACCCCAAACGATAGTAAGTAAATAATTGAATATTTTTTTGATTATTTTCTAATTTTATCTTCAAATCTTTTTCATTCAGCATTATTCATCACCCCATTTTCCACTTAATCCAGAAGTCACTAATACATGAGAAATGATTAATATTTCAAAATAAAGCCACGTTAAAATTTGAAAATTAAGATTTGTAAATAAACCTTCCATTAAATCTTGTGGAAAGAACATTACACAAAATAAAGAAATCGTCACACTTAATACTGTAAAGTAAATGTTTGTTTTACGAACAGTATTTTTTTGTTTTTGAAATCCTAAAATATCATTTTGCCATGATTCATAGTCAATATTATTTAATGCACGATAAACGTGTTCACCACCGATTTGCTCTCCTAAAATTAAATATGAATGTACTTTTTGAATATAACGATTAGGAAACCTTCGTTCAATTTGTTTTAAAGCCTCTTGATAAGACTGACCATTTTGAATGGCTTTACTAGCATTTAAAATAGACTTAACCATCTGACTTTGATGATCATATGCATCAAGTGTTTTTTCTAAAGCAACATTAATTTTATGATGAGTTTTGTATTGAATAATCATTTGTTTTAAATATAAACACAAATCATTAAAGCGATTAAATTCATAAACATATTTAAACTGTGCATATATAATAAAAGGAAGTAATACGATAATGCTGAGAACTAACAATATAATAAATTGCCACTGTAATTTATGGAAATAAGCAACAATGATTAAAATAAAATTATAAAACAATAATGATTTTAAATACTCAAATATTGAATATTGAAAACCCATTTTCTCAACTGAAAATCTCAACTTATTAAAAAACACATTAACCCTCCTTCCACTCTAATTCAATACTATACTCACTAAAACGCTGTTTTAACCATAGTGGTAACGAATGATAAGAAACAAAATAAGCCCCATTACGTTTAACGACTTCATAGATTAAACAAAAATGACGCTTATTGTCTTGATCCAACCAAAATAAACCAATTTGCGAAATATAACGATATGTTTTTGAGTCTGTAACATCTGCTTTTACTCGCACACCAATATCAATCGATTGGTAAATCATATTTTCAATTTTATCATTACTTAGTTCATTTCCTTCAAGCATATTTAAAATACGTTTAGGAATATTAAATACTTGATCTGTATGAAGTGTGGTAATGATATGAGCACCGGTAGAGATTGATTTAAGTAATTCCTTAACCTCATAACTTCTTGCTTCAGATAATAAAATCCAATTAGGCAACATACGCATACAACTTTTAATCGATTGATTATAATCCACCCTATCATTGACTTTTAATTCGACTATATCTTTATAAGGATACAACTGGCTTAAATGTAATTCACTAGTATCTTCAATCGTAATAATTCGCTCATGCTCGGGAATATATGACGCTAAAAATTTAGCGAGTTCGGTTTTACCATCACCTGTCATACCAATAATAAAGAAATTCAAATGTGAACGGATACTACATTTAAAAAAATCAATCACCACTTTAGGACAATATTCTTGACTTTCCATTTTAGTTTCACTCATTCTTACAATACAAGGTGTTTTACGAATCGACATCGACGTACCACTGGTTGAAAACGAAGAATGTGTAAATTGCAATCTTAAATCATTAAAATCAGCTTCTAATATCGGTGAAACCACATTAAACTGTTGATTTTCCACATTAGAAATCTTATAAGCCAACTTTTCTAAATCATCATTATCCATTACGATATTTTTAATTTCATATCGCCCTTTATGGATATGATTAACCCAAGTTGAATGGCTATTACAATTAATATCAGTAATTTCAATATCATCAATCAAGGGTTGTAATTTTCCAAAAAAATCTTGTGAATGAATATCCTCTAAAACATCAGACATTGCTTCATAACTTGCGATAGGTTCTTGAACAGTTAAAGTGGAATCAAAAATATCTGATTCCACTTCTTTTTTAAACCACTTCATATTCTTTCTGATCAATTAAGTCAGTTGCATTATCCCACATTTGCTGTTGTGCTGATGATGCACTGCTATTATTTGTATTTGTAATTGTAACAGCAGCTATAACGACCAGTGCTGCACACGCTATAACAACCACGACACTCAAAGCCTGCTTTAACGAAAAATCCATAACTAAATTTCCTCCTCTAAAATTATTGTTTTTCTTTCTTTAATTAAAGAAACTTTTCCATTCAAATGTTGATAAGTTTGTGAGATACTTAAATCCAATAATCCATTTTCAAAATCGACTGTCAAAATTTCCACAGTAATTTCCCCCTCACTTTCTTTACTTAATACAACATTTTTAATTACTTCCTTAATTAATTCTTCATTACTTTTAATACTTGAATAAGGTTTAGCGTTAAGATGAATTGGCTGATATGAGGCGTTACTGACAATCGTATTGGTTTCATGGATTTTATAAGACATCAAACTCATATCAAATATGCACAATACAAAGATAAAAACACTTAAAAAAATCATTGAAAATTTAATTGAAAGTTTCATTATTTTACCTGATATTGCCAAAATACATCATTAAATTCTTCTCTCTCTATTAGTTTTTTCATCTCTTCATTTTGCTTATAATTCCATTTAAATACATAATGATTACTTCTTATATCCGCCTCTGTTTGTAAAGTATCTAATAACATTTGTTTTAAAAACGGATTAACCACCCATTTTGAATTTTTAGATAATGTATTGATATAATCTAAACTAATATAACGCACTCCTAATTGATTCGTATCATATCGATCACTAACAATATTCACATTAATCTTTTTTTGAACGGTTTTATGATACTGATCAGTAACCTCATAAATCACTGGATATTGTCCTATGATTTGTGAATTTAATAAATGATAATCCACCTTAACTTTTTGACTAATATTACCATCTTCCTTATCCAATGCTTCCACATCCTTTAACAAAATACTTTCATCAATCAATTCTCCCACAAAAAAATAGCGATGATTGGCATTAATAATCGGTGGATCGTTAACTAAAACTTCAATAGTCTTAGTGACGGTATTTCCACCGCTATCTTTCACTTGATAAGTCACTTTATAAAGACCTGATTTAATGGCTTCATTTTGTTGATTTAACACCACTTCATTTTGAATAACTTCAATTTTATCAGTCAAATCGCCATCTTCTTGATCTTTAGCTGTGGCATAGCTTTTAGCGTTAAACACATCATTTAATTGAATAATCATCCGATTGTTTTCAATCATCACTTCTTTATCATCAGTAGTTATAGGGGCAGTGATAATAGGCATTTCATTTTTCCAAATTGCATAAAATGTCATATCCACATCTGGTAATCCCCCAACTGTTTGATTAGGTTGATACATCGCCTCTGTCTCTTTATACCTTGACCACCCCATAAATTGATGCCCCTTATAAGTGGGTTGTTGTAAAGGAAAAGTAAAATCCTTGCCATAATACTTATACTGATCACTTGGAGCATTGATACCACCATTAGCATCAAAGTGATAAGTAGAACGATGCCTGGTTACACTAAATGTAAAATCTTCTGTAGCATATTCACAAAAAATACCATTTAACCAACCATATCGCCCATTCCCACTAGCAAGAACTCTTGCTCTACCTTCACTACTAGTTCCACTTTCACTAAATCGAATTTGATACCATGAACAAAAATTCTCATCTAAAACCTTAACTCCGCTATAACTTCCATCATTCAAACTATAAACATTATATCGTGTGAAAAATAATTTATAATTATAAATACTTCCAAATCCATATTCAGAATTTAAAGGACTTGCACTTTTTGATGGACCAGAACGAACAAATGTCATATTACCGGTAGGATAAAAACTGCTCGTTTGACTACTAGAGTTAAAATTTAGTGTATAGTAATCATTACTATACGATTGAGTAGGTGCAATATACGCTAGGTTTTTGTAATAATCACGTCCACTTTGGTAAAAGTGCATCTCTAATTTAAACTGTGTCAACGAAGAATTGACTAAATCTTCAACCGGTATTCTAAAATGAAATCCCACATCACGGTAAGGTCGTTGCCACTGTCCCTCGACAGAAGCAAGATAAGTATGATCGACATAATAATCACCAATATCAAAATAATAGATTCCTCCGACTTTTAATGCATAACCATGTGTTTTACTAGTTGCTACTTCTTCTTGAATTTTAGAAACGGACTGTGCTAAAGATTTATGAGTTAAACTACTTTCATCAACAGTATACAACCACCCTTTAATATCAATATAGTGTCCATCTAAAATAACTGAATTTACCTCATAATTACAATTGACACCATTAATCGTTCCACCACCGGCATAGGCTTTTTGAATAGATAAAAACGAGACAAACAACATCAAACTTAAACTAAATAAAAACCCCCATTTTCCTTTCATATCATACTCTCCCATAAACTCACTCTTTGTTCAAATGTTAATGTTTTTCCTTGATCAATTTTTAAATCATCAAAAATAACTTGCATACTATAATCAGGTGCATTCCACCACATCTTGACATCTTGCAAAGTCGTTAAAGTATATTTTTCAAAAGGGATAGAAAATTCAATATGATAAGGATTTTCTTGAAGTATTAACCCACCAAAATACTGATGCTCTTCATTCCAACCATAACTTAAATTCTCTATCCCATAGTAATACTCATTTTCTACTTCATTCAACCATACTAAACTATCAATTAATGTCTTTTTTAACTGCTCATCAGATAAATTAATCCACCAGTTTTCTTTTTCATTTATAGCTTTCTCACTACTACTAACCCCTTTATTTAAAGAAGAATTATCGTTATTTAAGGTAATATTTTCCTCATTTTTTAAAACTAACTCCCCTTTTGAATTAACTTTGACTTCTTGATCATTTAAAACCAACGCCCCTTTATCATCTAAAAAATAAGTTCCAGTTTCTAAAACTAACCAACCGGTTTGTTTTTGATTATCTTCATTAAAATAATAAATCTTGTCATCAATTTGTCGCCAACCTGATTTTTTTGAATGTGGACCTATTAATAAAACACCACTTAAAAAAACAAAAGATATTGCTACTATCTTTTTAACTCCACTCACCTCCTAAATAAAATAAAAAAATAGCTCCTGCTCCAAGTAAGCTATTTTTCTACACTAATAGTATAACACGTTTTTAACGTCTTTTTATCCTAAATTTGTTTCATATTTTTGTCAAAAACATCTCATTTTACTGTGGATATTGTCTAAACGGAATTAATGTTTGTCTAGGATGATCTTCAATATATTCATCTACAATTTTTCGTGCTTCTTGAGGATAGTTAGTAATAATTCCATCTACCCCCATATTTAAATACTGTTTCATTGTTTCTATACGATCAACTGTCCATACATAAATTGGCACTGAGGCTAACTTTGCTTGATGAATAAGATTATTAGTCACATTACTTTCCTCAACGGCTAAAAAATCAATATTCATCTTCCATAAATTGAATTGATTCATCTTTCCCACACTACCATAGACACAATAACCAATCCACCATTCTGGTTTTTTATCTTGTAAATATTGTGTAATTTGATAATCAAGCGACATAAATGCGCACTTATTTTGATAACCACTTTCCTCTACGACTTCAATCACTTGACTAGTTAAATCCATGCCTCTTTGACCACTCATTTTGAATTCAATTAATAAAATACTCTCACTTTCATTTTGCTTTAAAGCATCGATGACTTCTTTTAAAGAAGGTATTGAAGTCGTAATTTGATCTTGAGTAATCATGATGGTTTTTAACTGTTCATAAGTTAAATCAGAAACATTTAAATTTTGATTTGCTAAACGTTGTAAAGATTGATCATGAATCACCATTGGGACATTATCACTAGATAAAATCACATCTATTTCTATCATATCTGCTTTGTGATTAGAAGCATATAAAATAGCCTCAACAGAATTTTCAACTTGATAAAAAGAACCACGATGGCCTATCACATAAGGTTGATGAACAGAAGGAACTTCATTAAAATAAATGATCACAACATCAAACGCTAAAAAGATAAAAAAGCCAATCACTAATTTAGGATAACGTTTATAAAAACGCCAATTTTTAATTATCGAGATCGTTTTATCAAATAAATATGTAAACTGTTTTTTAGAAATCACTGTTGGTTCAAATATACAAACTCCAATATACACCATCAGTCCAATTAATAAAATCGTAAAAAATGTAGATATAAAATCAGTCGTTTGAATACTAATTACATAAACAAATAATAAACAAATTAAAATATCCCCCAACCTTGGAAAATAAGCATACCAAAATAAAACAACCGTTAATAAAATAGTTAACAATAAATCATGAGTGGATAAATAAACAAATAAAACACTTACTACTTTGATACTGTTTTTAACTAATTTAGAATGTTTTTGATACAACGCAATACCTCTTAACTTTTCATATCCACTAATCATTCGACTTTTTAATTGATTAAAAAATTTAAAATTATAGGCTTTATAAACTTGATTATTATTAATAGGAACATATTTTAAAATGATATAAATAAACAAACACATCAACACGATCGATAAAATAGTTACCGATAAATATCTTAATAACTCAGCTCTAAAAGAAGGATAACGGACTAAATATTTAAAGAAAAAACGATTAAAATCACTATTTCTTAACACTGCTTGAGGAATGAAGTGCTTAAATAAACATTCACAAAAAAACCACAGAGACATTATCACTAAAATAATTCCTTTAACTTTATGAGACGCTTGTAAAATTAATTGTTTTTGTGTCTTTATTGCTTTGATAAAATTTTCTTTTTGAATGACCATAATAATAGGTGTTAAACAAACACTTAAAAACAAAACAGCAATCAAACCGTATAATAGCACTAATCCAATTTGCCCCATCAACGTTAACTTTAATTCACTGGTAATAAAATTAGGAATTCTTAATCTAAATATTAAACTATTGACATAACCAACATGAACTAAAGGAAATAAGAATACTAATACAAACGCTAATAAAAATGTACTTGGATGTTTTAATACATCCAAATCACTGATTTTTTCAAGTAATAATTGCCCAAGTAAAATAGGTTGATTATTTTTAGTACGATTAATCATTGTAATGACAACACTTAACTCATAATAAATAGTAATTGTCATGAGTATAAAAATAAATAAAGTCACTAAAATACCAGGAATGGATAATAGATTGAATAACATATTTTCATTAAATGCGATACCTGAATTAGTGTTTAAATAAATTTGGAATACTTTATTTAAAATAGGTCTAATCACTATCCAAATTAATAAATGGTACCCTATTTCAAATTTAATTAATTTTTTTATTAATTGTCGATTTTTAAACTTCATTAAATCCCTCCTTGTAAATAAAAATCTCACCACAGTGAGATTTAAGGATTAAATGTATGATTACATACCGGATATTTTGCTTCACCAAAACTATATCCCAACTCTAGCATTTCTTGTGTAGAATACAATTTAAATTGCTGATTTAACTTTCTATTCATCGCTATATCGATATGATAATAATAATTACCAATTTTCACAATATTCCAAGCACGATTTCGATTATTATACTTACCTGTAACATATAAACATTCGATTTCTTGCATATCGCTCATATATAAAAATGCTCTAGCGAAGCCTTGGTCAGTTCCAATATTGTTTTTAATGACACCGTAAGAACTGTTTGCTTTTTTGTTATCCACATCAACTGATGTATATTCAACATATTTTACTAAATAATCATTCATTTGTTTAACTAAATCTAAAGCATTATTTCCGGTAAACAAATTACGTTTAAGTGTTAGATAAACAGATTCTCTTTCTCTCATTTCAACTTTCGCTAAATATGGTCCATCGGCAACATCTCGTTGACTATCATCACCGGATAAAGTTTCCTTAGTCACTGTAATTTTTCGAGTGATTGAAGTCGTATAGCCATTTGAATTTGTAACACGATAAACAATTTCATAAACACCTATTTTATTTGTATTCACTTTTCCGTCTACTTTAATTTTGTTAGTTAAATCACCATCTGTCTTATCGGTTGCTTTTACACCGGATAATATATCAAATGGACTATTAAGTTGGATAGTTGTATCTTTAACACCAACTAAAATCGGTTTATCGCTTTTATTTTTCACCACAACACTCACTCTTAGTTTTTGTGATTTATTTCCATGTTCATCTTCTACAATAATAAATACATCATTATAAGTCTTCGCTTCTGTAAATGTTTTAGATTCCGGTTTATCTTCTTCATCAAAATAAACTTTATAAGAAGAATCTTCTACTACTTCTTTAATCATATCTTTAGCATAAAGTGTTTCATTAATATTAATTTCATACTTCGTTTGAACTAATGTGGCAATTGGTTCGGCTGTATCACGAATTTGTATGCTAAAAGGATATTTCTTTCCTGAATATTCAGCATAAGCATCATAAACTCCAACTTTATCAGTTTCAACATTACTCAAATTTACCGAAACACCACTTAAAACTTTGGCATTTGCACGTACATAACTTTCTACATCTGTTGGAATTTCTTGATACAATTCGTAAGTAAATTGTTGTTGTTTAACAACCACCGGATCAACAGAAAAAATCAATCCAGTAGTAACAACTGAACTTACAAAAATAAATCCAATGACTGCAGTTATGATTTTTCCTTTCTTATCCATAATTCACCTCATTAATTAATTTACCTTATTATACCACTAAGCTAAGTTTAATGTTATAGATTTCTTAAAAATTTAGATAATCTTGATAATATTTATAATTTCTTAATAAAATGATACCATAACATAAAAAATTGTCACATCAATTATCTTCGAAATTCACAGTTTTTAAAACTTTAACCATCTTATAATTTACTAAAATAATCCCTTTGCGTTCAACATTTTGTTTTTCAATTATTTGATAATTAAAATGTTTAAACATTTCTAATGCAGTTAATGAAACATCTACAAATATTTTTTCTTCATTTTGACTAATCGCATAGGCTTCTAAACTTTGTAACAGTAATTTACCAATCCCTTGGTGAATATATTGATAATGGACATATAGACAATCCAGTTGACCATGAGGATAGATATTTGAAAACCCTATAATCTTATTATCTTTTTCTACTACTAAACAATAACTTTCCAATAATTTGTTTAACCACTTTTCTTGATTAGGGAATCTGGGTGCCCAAACGTCTAATTGTTCAGTAGTATAATCTCGAACATTTACTTGATGAACGGTATCATAAAATAAATTTAAAACTTGGTCTAAGTCTTTTTCTTGAAATAGTCGAATAATCATTTAATTTCTCCTTTAAAAAAAGTCTCAAATGAGACTTTTATAATAATTCTTTTCTTAAATCTTCTCCACTACTTAGATGTAATAAACTAAACGGAACATCTAATACTGTAATCGCACCACTTTGTTGTTTTGACATACGATAAACTGCTCTAGCATATGCAACTAATACACTTGATGTAAATTCTGGGTTACTATCTAAGTTTAATGATAACTCAGCTACTTGTTTTACACCTTCACTAGTTTCACCGTTACGAATAACGAAACCGCCATGAGGTAATTTAGAATGTTTTTCATTTAATTCTTCTTGTGAAATGAATGTTACTGTTGTATCGTAATCAGCAAAATAATTTGGCATTGTGATAATTTCATTTTCAATACGTTTTAAATCTGCACCTTCTTTAGCAACAACATAACATTCACGAGTATGTTTTTGGCGTGCAGTAAATTCAGGACGTTCACTAGATCTCGCCCCAACTAACGCTTCTTGAACAGGGACTGTATATTGTCTTGCATCTTGTACGCCTTCAATTCTTCTAATTGCATCACTGTGGCCTTGAGATACACCTTTACCCCAGAAAGTATAATCTTTTCCATCAGGTAAAACCGCTTGGAATAAGCAACGAGCTAATGAAAATAATCCTGGATCCCATCCGCATGAAATAAGTGATAATTTATTTGCTTTTTTGCTTTCAGTATCAACTTTATCAAAATATTCAGGAATTTTTGCATGTGTATCAAAACTATCGACTGTATTAAATAACCTCGCCATTTCAGGTCCTTGTATTGGTAAATCAGTTGCTGAACCACCACATAAAATCATTACATCAATTTTATCTTGATAAGAGGCCGCTTCGTTAATATTCACTAAAGTGACACCTGTATCAGTTTTTTGAATACCATCTCCACGTCTTGAAAAAACAGCCACAAGTTCCATATCCGGATTTTTAGCGATTGCTTTTTCTACACCTCTACCTAAATTTCCATAACCATTAATTCCAATTCTAATCATATTAAAATCCCCTCCTTAAATACACCTAATTCTAACACTCACAAATATATGTGACAAGTAAAATGAATTAAATTTTTATCATTTTAACCAAAGTGTCACATCATGTATTAACTAACATACAATATAATAGGTGATCATATGAAAAAATTTCTTCCCAACGTTTCGCCATTGACATTTTCTGGTTCCGCAATTATTGTTGGCTATCTATTAATTGATGATTTTAGTGCTACCCAACAAGAAGCAATTTCCTCTTGGTTAGGTTTAGTTTCTGATGTATTATCTGCTAATGCTGCTTGGTTAGCAGTGATTGAAGAACGCCAAGAATTTATTAAAACATCTCAAAAAGAACCTGATGATTCTACTAATGATAAAAAAGATGATGATAAAGATCATCAAAAACCAGAAGATGAACTTGAATTAATATTACAAACACTTGAAAAAATGAAAAAAGATATTCAGAATCTTAAAAATAAAAAGCAAGATTGAATATCTCTTTAATATTATTTAATCGTAATTTTCACTTAATTATTCTCAAAAGTCAAATGATGACTAGAAGTCATCACAACTAATATAATTATTGATATCACTTGTTGTTTTAAATAATCTAAATCCACTTCAAAATTAAATTCTTTATTTAAACATGATTACCTACTTTAAACCCTCATACCTTGTATGATTACTGCATTCATTGCTACATAAATGAAATGAAAGTTATAATAACAATTTGTTTATAATAAATATAGTGAAAAAGAACTTCATGATGAAATTCTTTTTTATCATATACTCTTTTAATCCATTAAGAAAACTAATACAACACCATACTAGCATTTAGTATGTTATTTTAATTTTCATCTACTCCTCGAATATATGAATTGTGATAAAATGCATATAATAACTGTGCACACATACAACACCAAATCACCGGTTCACAAATAATTACCCCAAAATATCCTAAAGCAGGAATACAAACTGCTGCAAATACAATTTTGCCTACAAACTCAATGACACTTGAAATAAGAGGAACAATTTTCTTACCAATTCCTTGTAAAGCATTTCGTAAATTAAGTAAAATTCCTAATATGGCATAAAATGGTGCATTGATAACTAAATATTTAGCTCCGTTTTCTAATACTACTGCTTCTGATGAACCTGAGATTAATTCAATTAAAGGTGCTGCAAAGAAAAATAAAATTACTGTTGAAATAATTCCCCAGGCAATACAAATTATATTTGCAATACGCATTCCTTCTCGAATACGCTCTCTTTGATTCGCCCCTTTATTTTGTGATACAAAAGTAGATAATGCCACCCCAATTGTAGCTCCAGGCATCATAAAAAATGAATTTGCTTTTCTTGCTGTCGTATGACCTGCAATAATTAAATATCCAAAATCATTAATTGCTCTTTGCAAAATGACTGTTCCCGTTGAAACTATCGCCATCATAAATCCCATTGAAAAACCTTGTCCCAATAATTCTTGATATAATGCTTTATCATATTTAAAATGATGTTTTTGAGGAATGAGTAAAGGGGTTTTAATATAAATATATATTAAACATAAAACAACTGAAATAAACTGTGAAATTACAGTAGCAACTGCTGCTCCCTGTATTCCCATATTAAATTCAGTAATTAAATAAATATCCAATACTATATTAATTGCAGATGAAATAATTAAAAATACTAATGGCATAACACTATTACCAATTGCACGAAGTAACCCTGCACATAAATTATAGGCAAACATAACCCCAACAAAGGTTGTAATCGTTGCAATATATGAATATGATTCTTTAATGATATTTTCAGGTGTATTTAATAATCTAAGCAATGGATATAAACCTAACTTAGCAATGAGCATAATCACTAATGTTAAAGCAATTCCAATGACAATTGAACCTGCCACAGAACGTTTTAATAAATCGTCATCTTTTGCCCCAAAATTACGCGCGACTACAATACTTAAACCATTTCCTACTCCTATTGCAAAACCAATTAACAATTCATAAACTGCCCCACTAGCTCCAATGGCTGCTAGTGAAGTATCTCCTAAATAATTTCCCACAATCATTGTATCCATAGTGTTATATAACTGTTGGAAAATATTTGCAATTAAAATCGGTATTGCAAAAAGAATTAACGCTTTTAAAATTTTATCTTTCGTTAAGTCTACTTTTAAACTAAACATTTTTTCCCCTCCAATGCTTTTATATTTTAACACTGATTAACGCTTTCACCTAATGATTTTCAGATAAAAAAAATAACCATTATGCTCATTTAAAACACTAAAAAAGTAGAAAGCAGTTTATTCAACTTCCTTCTACCTTGTAAAATTAATATCTTTTCTTAAAATAACTGTTTAACATAATCCTGCAAGTGATACAGTACTCGTACAATCAAAATAGTTTCTTTAGTCATTTGATAAAATAAAATGTAATTTTCATATCTTAAAAAGCGAAAACCGCTATCAATATTGTTTTCTAAATACCATATTGGTCCAAGTTGAGGATATTCTTTAAGTTCACTCACTTTATCAAGAATTCCTTTTACTGTTTTATTGGCTACAACCAGATTATTTAAATCACCATAAATATAATCAAAAATATTATCTAAATCTTTTCTTGATTTTGGTGAATAGAGAATTTTAGTCATTGTTAAATCTCTTTTCAAAATGTTTTAGTATATCATCTTCATCAATCCAGCCTTCTTTATTAGCAGAAACGACACTTTCATTTAACATATTCATAAGTTCAATTTCAGCAACAATTTTATCATACTTCTTTGCTTTTTCATACATTTCTTCTTGTTCGTTAATATCCATAATCGTATAACAACCGTGACCATTTTTTGTCAAATAGACTGGTGATCCAACTGACACTTTTTCTAGTACCTGATTATAATTTCTTAAATCTGAAATAGGTTTAATAATTGGCATAATAATCACTCCTTGCATCATTATTATATACATATATTAAGAATTATTTAACGTAATATCTTTAGAAACTCATACTGATAATTGTTATTTTATACCATTAACTATGAAATTATACAAACTATTTGTACATTATTAGTTTATCATTTATACCCTATTTCTTTCACCCACGACATCATTATCAACAACTTGTGGTTGACCACACTTGGCGGCTAATTTAATTTATACCATACCCAACATACTAAAAAACACGGTAATTTTACCGTGCGAAGATTTCTTTCTATATAATTTTTAAAGAATATAAAAACTATAATATAGTTTCTTGAGTTCTATATTTAATCCACTATTTTATTTGGCACTTACCTGTAAACAAAATAAAACGTACGCGTTTTTTTTAATTGAAAAAACTCTCTAAATCCTTCTAAATACAGGGCATAAGGTGTTTTTATATTTTCAAAAGTGTTTAAGTTAAGATTTTACAATTATTTATCTTTATCATCTATTTTTTATTATTTTACTATGATAAAAGTACATTTTATATGCAATATATTTAGTTTGACAATACTGTTCTATTCTTTTTTCCAACTGTTGTCATTATATTTTACCATAATTTGAGTCATTAAAAATTCTCTTAAAATCTTGATATTTATCTTTAGAAAGAACCTCTTTTGCAAAATTTAGTATTTCACATTTATAAGGACTTCTCAAATTCAAATTTTCAAAACATATATAACCCACATATTCATATACTTCATCTATAATCTGAAATATATTTGTTATATAAGGAATTATAGGGAGAATAAACGCATAACATTTAATCTTTTCTTTACTTAATTTTTTAAGGGTTTGCAGTCTTTCACTAGATAAACTAGCACCTGGTTCTATTCTTTTTGAAATCTTATCATTAAGTGTAGTTAAAGAAATACCCACTTTTATATTGCTTATATTTTTAATTAGTTCTAATTCTTTTAAAATAAATTTTGATTTAGTTAATATTTCTACATTTGTATCAATGCTTGAGTTTTTATCTCCATTAATGCCTTTTGAGTTTTTTTGTATTTTAAGTTTATTGGTTGAAACGGATCAGTTATAGATGAAAACAAAATAGTTTTATTTTCTAATTTTTTTAGATTTTTTGTCTGCCAATCTTTTATTACAAGATATTCTCCCCATTCTTCTATTTTCATAAAACAAGCATAACAATAAATACATTTATGCATACATCCAACATATGGATTTACTACAATATCTGTAGCAGGTAATTAACTTTTTGTATAAATGTCATCACATTTTTTTGAATAACTTTCATACTATTTTTACTCGAACTTTCTATCTAATTTTTGTATATTTTTTACGCATAATAAACTTATAATTGGTATTGATAAAATCATACTTCTCACTTTAATCAAATTATTTTTTAGGTGGTTGTTGTTTTAAAATCTTATCATAATTTTCAATTTTATAATTCAAACGTTCTAAAGTTTCATTCATTGATTCGATACGTGCCAATAACTTTTCTCGTTCTTCTAATAACAACTCACGTCTTGCTTCACAAGTATGCTCACCCTCTAAAAACAATTTTAAATATTCTACCAACGATTCAATTGATAGACCTGATTGACGCATACATTTTGCAAATTGGATCCATCTTAAATCTTCTTCATCATAATCTCGTATACCACTTTTATTACGTTTAACACTCGGAATTAATCCTACTCTTTCATAATATCTTAATGTATCAGCACTAATATCCATTTTTTGACTAACTTCTTTAATTGTCATAAAACCATCAGCTCCTTATCATTTTTATTTTCATACTCAGTTTAACACTTAGAGTTCACTTCATGTCAATAGCACATTTAAAAAGTCTCTAAATTTTATAGAGACCTTTAGTATTATTTTAAAAATGTACGATAATCTTCTAAATTTCGTTTTAATAAATTAGGCGTATCTAATTCATAAGGGCATTTACTTTTGCACTTTCCACATTCAATACAACTTTCAATTTTATTCATCATCTCTTGTCCTTTTTCAGATAACCAATTTTGTGAAGGAGAACGTCTTAATAACAATGACATTCTTGCACAAGTGTTAATTTCAATCCCCATTGGACAAGGCATACAATAACCACATCCACGACAAAATTCACCTGCCAATTGTTCACGATCATTTTCAATAATGGCTTTGATTTCATCATTTAAAACTGGTGGATTATCATTATAACTGATAAACTCATCTAATTCACTTTCTTTTTGAATTCCCCAAATTGGTAAAGCATTATCATACTGCGCTAAATAAGCATAAGCCACATTAGATTGAGTAATTAATCCCCCTGATAAAGCCTTCATACAAATAAAGCCAACATTATGTGTTTTACATAATGTCACTAACTCCTCTTCTTTACTCGAAGCCAAATAACTAAATGGAAATTGTAAAGTATCATATAAATTAGATTCGATGGCTTCTTTGGCCACATTTAAACGATGATTAGTTAATCCGATAAAACGAATTTTACCTTGTTGTTTTGCTTCAAGCATGGCTTCATACAACCCTGTTCCATCATTTGGTTTAGGACAAAATGACGGATTATGAAATTGGTAAATATCTATATAATCTGTTTTTAATAACTCTAAACTTGTATGCAAATCTTCCCAAAATTTCTCAACTGTTACAGCCATTGTTTTAGTCGCAATAATAATATCTTTTCGTACATCACTTAAAGCTAATCCAATTTTTTCTTCACTATCAGAATAAGCTCTTGCACTGTCAAAAAAATTAATTCCATTTTCATAAGCCTTTCTTAAAATCACTTTGGCTTCTTCTTTACTGACTCTTTGAACAGGTAATGCCCCAAATCCATTTTTATTAACCTTAAGTCCAGTTCTTCCTAATGTAACATATTCCATTTTAATCCCTCTTTCTACCAAAATCTAATCCTAATATATACAAATACAATTTATGATATTAGTGATCGATAATAATATGCAATGCTTCTGTTAAGTCGCATATTTCTTCTAATTTGTTATCAATCACTTCTATTTGAGAATGATATTCATATTGAATATCCTACGCCTCTAGTAATAACTTTGCTTCATAACTCATATTTTTCACAATCACATAATCAACTTTACCAATGATACATAATGTTGGTAATGTTTTGCCTACATTTTATTCATAAACAATTGTTTCATTTGAATAATCTTGGTGCTTTAAAATGCGATAAAGAAATGAAATGACACCATTTTTATAAGAAGTATAAACATAATTTATCCACTAACAATAAATGAATAACCTTTATCCATCTGTAAATGTTTAATTTCATCTATATTCTTGTATCTCACCTCAATCTGTTATCTTATTAGTATAATACTAAGCAAATCACTAAAGTCAATATTTAACTGAGTTTTTTCTAATTTTGTAAATGCAATGACCTCATTTATAAAAAGTTAAGAATTTTTAAGCATTAAATTCAAAAAAGTATGAAAAAAGAGTTTCATTACTACTTAAATACAATAGTTTTGAAACCTCTTATTTCGACTTAACATGAAGTATAATCTATTCTTGCTTTTCAAAAGTTTTAGCCACTTCTTTTAAATGTTTTACAATTTCTAAATGTTGTGGACAAACTCTTTCACATTGTTTACAACCGATACATTCGCTTGCCTTACCATGATCTTTTGTATGAACACCATAGTAATAATCACTGTTCCAATCATTAAATTGAACTTTTGCATTATAGCAACCAAATAAATCCGGAATAGAAATCTTTTTAGGGCAACCATCAACACAATAACGACACGCTGTACAGGCAATTCCCCCTAAACTATTTAAAATGTCAGTTACTTTTTCAACTGCTTCAAATTCTTCTTTAGTAAATGGTTTGAAATCTTTCATGTAACTAATATTGTCATTCATTTGTTCAAGATTACTCATTCCTGATAATACTTTATAGACACCTTCAAAAGATGCTGCAAAACGCATCGCATAACTTGCATAACTCATATTTTGATTTAAGTTATCTAAAACCGCTTTAGCTTGATCTGGTAAATTAACTAATCCCCCACCTTTAACTGGTTCCATGATTAAAACCGGTTTTTGATGTTTGCGACAGATTTCATAGCATTTTTTACTTTCGACACTCGGATTAGAATAATCAGCATAATTAAATTGAATTTGCACAATTTCAACTTCTGGGTGTTCAGTTAAAATCATATCTAAAACTTCGGCAGTATCATGAAAAGAAATTCCGACATGTTTAACTTTTCCTTCTTTTTTTAACTCTTGAGCAACTTCATAAGCTTCGCATTTTTTAAAATGTTCATAATGAGAACGATCTTGTGCATGCATTAAATAATAATCAAAATATTCTACTCCCGTTTTTTCTAACTGTTCTTCAAATAACGGACGAATATCTTCTTTAGATTTAAAGAAGTTACCAGTTAATTTATTTGTTAAAATATAAGAATCTCGACTATATCTAGGCACTAAACAATCACGAATAGCCGTTTCACTTTTTCCTTGTAAATACCCATGAGCAGTATCAAAATAATTAAATCCCGCATTCATATAAGCATCGATCATCTTATTAAATTCATCGTAATCTACGTTTTCTCCATTCATTGGCAAACGCATACATCCAAAACCAAATTTATCTTCCATCTTAACTTTCCTCCATTAAATATTTTTTCCCATGATATAAGCCTCATTGTAACATTCATGGTTAATGATTTCTTTTCGTTTCATTACTCCTAAACCATAAACAATTCCTGCTTCTTTAATAGTACGCATCACTTTAATAAACCCTCGCATTGTTTCAATAGTTGCAAACATTTGAGATTGATCTGGTGACCCGCTGGTAATAATAAAATAAGCTAATTTTTGTTTTTGGCTTTCTCTTATTTCATATTCTCTAGCAAAAGTTCGATCAATTAATAATTTTAATTGTGCACTCACGCTATAAAAATAAACTGGTGAAGCTAATGCAATGACATCTGCTTTAATCATCTTATCAATAATAAGATTAGCATCATCTTTAATATGACAAATATTTTCGTGATGACGGCAGTATTCACACGCTTGACAAGGGGCAATTTGATAATCATTCAAATTCACTTTTTCAACTTCATGATGTGCTTCAACTGCCCCTTTTATAAACTGATCACAAAGTAATTCACTATTACCTTGACGTCTTGGACTTGAAGAAATGACTAATACTTTTTTCATCTTTTCACCACCTTATATTCATCATACAACTTAAAGTGAACTTCAAGTCAAGAGTTTTTTTAAATATTCATAACGAAAAATTGAATACACATTAATTTGTTTTATACCATTATTTCTTCAAAAAATACATCTTATCCATAAACGTAAAAAAACATCTCAAAAGTTAAGTTGGAATTAAACTAAAAAAAAGTTCTTTAAAATGAACCATTAGACTAAAATTAATTCCAATCATAAAATTCATTTTAAAGCAACTCTTTTATACAATCTTATAATCATCAATCATTCCGGTTTGATTAAATTCAATCCATTCACAAGTATTAACAGCATGATCACCAATTTTTTCTAAATACTTTGCAATCATTAAAAACTCTAAATATTGATCTACATCACATTCATCTTCTTTAATTAATTTAATAATATCTTGCTTACATTTTTTAAACAATTCATTAATCTTTTCATCAACTTTTTTAGTTTTAGCGGCAAGTTCTAAGTCATTATTACGCATTGCACTCACTGTATCTTTTAACATATCCACTAAAATATCTAACATTGTGGGAATGTGGGCAACATTTGAATAAATATTTTCCACATTTAATTTAATAACAATATGCGCAATATCTGCACATTGATCGCCAATACGTTCTAAATCAGTGACAATTTTAAGTCCGGTTGAAACTAATCTTAAATCTCTAGCCACCGGTTGTTGTTTTAATAATAAAGATAAACATCTTGTTTCAATATTTTTTTGTAATTCGTTAATATAACGATCATGTTCAATTAAATCTAATAACTTTTGTCGATTAGGGTGTTTGATTATATCTTGTAAACTGACCATTGTTTCAACGATGCAATCTCCCATTTCATTAATATCTTCTTTTAGATGTCGCATATCATGATCAAATCTTACTCTTGTTGTCATTTTTCTAACCTCCTAACCAAAACGACCTGTAATATAATCTTCTGTACGTGAATCTGCCGGAGAAGAGAATAAATCTTTGGTTTTGGCATATTCGACCATTTCACCAACTAAGAAAAATGCAGTGTAATCAGCAATACGTGTTGCTTGTTGCATATTATGAGTGACGATAATTACTGTATATTTTTTCTTTAGATCTTCCATTAAATCTTCTATTTTTAAAGTTGAAATAGGATCTAACGCACTTGTTGGTTCATCCATTAAAATAATTTCAGGTTCAACTGCTAATGCACGAGCGATACATAAACGTTGTTGTTGTCCGCCTGATAAACTTAAAGCAGATTTTGTTAAAGTGTCTTTAACTTCATCCCATAAGGCTGCACCTTTTAAACTTCTTTCAACAATTTCATTTAATTGTTTTTTATCTTTAATTCCATGCAAACGAGGCCCATAAGCAACGTTATCATAAATACTCATTGGAAATGGATTAGGTTGTTGAAATACCATCCCAACTTTTTTTCTAAGTAATGTTGTATCAACTTTACTGCTATAAATATTTTCACCATCAACTTCAACTAATCCTTCAATACTTACACCTTCAACTAAATCATTCATACGATTTAAAGTCTTTAAAAAAGTTGATTTTCCACAACCACTAGGTCCAATAAAAGCAGTAACTTTATTAGCATAAATGTCCATATTTACTTTTTTTAAAGCTTGTTTTTGCCCATAATACAAATCTAAATCTTTAACTTTGATTTTAATTTCTTCCATATCTTCTATCCTTTTTCTTTATTAAATCTACTTGAAATATAATGTGTTAAACGGTTTAAGATAAACACTAATACAATTAAAACTAAAGCAATTCCAAAAGCCTGATCATATTTTGCATTTGTCATACTTAAATATAATTGAATTGTTAAAGTTCCACCAGAATTAAACATATGTGAAAATACATTACGAGGTAATAAATAACTACTTCCAGCAGTAAATAATAATGCCGCAGACTCTCCAACTATTCTTCCAATTCCTAAAACAATTCCGGTAATAATCCCAGGTAAAGCGCTAGGTAAAATAATTGTTCTAATCATATACCATTTTGTTGCCCCTATTCCAATAGCACCTTGACGATAACTTTCCGGTACTTCTTTTAAGGCTACTTGAGTAGAACTAGAAATAATCGGTAAAATCATTAATGATAAAGTTAATGCACCTGTTAAAATAGAATAACCTAAACCTAAAAATTCTCCAAAAATTACCATTCCAAATAACCCAAAGATAATTGAAGGAATTCCTGCTAATGTTTCAATTGTAAATTGAATGGCATTAACTAATTTTCCACCATTAGCATATTCATTTAAATAAATTGCTCCCCCAACACCTATTGGCGTAACTATTAATAATGTAATTACAATAATATATAGTGTATTAATTAAGTTTCCTAAAATTCCAAAAGTTCCCCTTAATGTACTTTGCGTATCAGTCAAAAATTCTAAATTAATACTAGGTAATCCTCGAATGACAACAGTAACGATAATACTTAATAAAACTAATACAGAAAATGCTGCACATAAGTAGATGAAAAATTTTAATATTTTGTCACTTATTCGTGAATTATCATTATATATACTCCCCATTATTTTTCACCGCCATTTTTAATAATACGTGATAAAATCACATTGATAATCATGATAAAGACAAATAATACTAATCCAATTGTAAACAATACTTGTCTATGTACCCCTCCAGCATAAGACATTTCTGAAACAATTGCTGTTGTTAAAAAACGTACTGAATTAAATGGCAAAGGTAGATTAACCGCATTACCAGAAACTAATACAATTGCCATCGCTTCTCCAATTGCACGTCCAACACCTAAAACAATTGCACTCAAAATCCCATTTTTCGCAGCTGGAATAGTCACTTTAAAAATTGTTTGAATTTCACTTGCCCCAAGTGCTAAAGAAGCAGATTTTAAATGTTGAGGAACTGCTCTTAAACTTGATTCACTAATGTTAATTAAAGTAGGCAAAATCATAATCACTAAAATAATAATTGCCGCAAGTAAGTTACAACCACCTGTAAATTGGTGTGTAGGATCATTTTTAAAAATCATTAATTCTAGTTTATACATCATTGGGTTAATCAATAATATCCCCATTAATCCATAAACAACTGATGGAATACCTGCTAATAATTCAATTGCTGGTTTAACGATACTACGCATTCTTTTAGAAGCAACTTCAGATAAAAATACGGCTGTTAAAACGCCAATTGGAACACCAATAATAATCGCCCCTGCACTTCCGATAATAGAAGTTAAAATAATATTAACAATTCCATATTGAGGATTGGCTGAACTAGGACTCCAAACATTAGAAAATAGGATTTCTTTGAATCCTATTTTAAATAATGCCGGAGTTCCTGAATAGATCATATAAATACTCATTGCAACAACTGCTGTTAAAGCAAACATCGCACATATTTTAAAAATAATCTCAGCCACTTTTTCAACATTTGATTTTGTTTTATTATTTGATAATATTGACTCAACTCTATTCATACACAAACTCCTTGTTTCATGATTATTAGTCAACTGTAATTAAACCAACTTTTTCAATAATTTGTTGTCCTGCATCTGATTCGATAAATTTGAAGTAATCTTGAACTGATTTAGATTGAGTTGAGATTTCACCTTTAGTTGCACAAACAAATGGTCTTTGTAATAAATATTTACCAGATTTAATGTTATCTACTGTTGCTTCAACACCTTCAATAGTTGCTGCAGTAACAGTATCATCAACAACATCTAAAGAAACATAACCGATTGCTCCTGGAATTGATGCAACTTTTGCCATTACTCCACCTGTATTATCAATTTCTTGAGCATATTGACATTGATCTTTAACATTTACAATTTCTTCAAATGCGCTTCTTGTTCCTGATCCTGCTTCACGTCCGATTACAACGATATTTTGATCATTTCCACCTAATTCTTTCCAGTTAGTAATTTCACCTTTATAAATTCTTGCTAAATCATCTTTTGTTAAGTTTGTTACAGTATTTGATTTATCTAAAACAACTGCAATACCATCAATTGCAACAATATTTTCGACAATTCCAGAAGATTTTTCTTCATCTTTTAATGCTCTTGATGAATTTCCGATAGTTACTTTTCCATCTTGAACAGCTTTAATCCCTTCACCAGAACCTGTATATTCACAAGTCACTGTTGTTCCAGTTTCTTCTAAATATGCTTCATTCATTGCTGTCATTAATTTTTCCATTGATGTAGAACCTGACATTGTAATTTTGTCATCTTTTTGATTTCCACATCCAGTTAATGTTGCGACCATCATTGCCACAAGTAATAATTTTCCAATTTTTTTCATGTTTTATATTCTCCTATTTTTACATTTACATTTGCTTTTGATAAGCGCTTTTCTTATCACGGGTATATTATAACAAGGGATTATTTAATTCAAATTGAGTTAATGTTAAAGATTTGTTAAATTAAGAAATATAAAAATGAGATTTTTTTTTACATAATATAGCTTATTTAGACGCAAAAATAAAAAGGTCAAATGAGTAGGTACTACAATTTGACCTTTTGTATTGATTACAATTTTATCTAAAAAATTGATTTTCTTTTCTATCACAAAATTGACTTTCTAACCATGTTCTAATATTTTCTTCAAAATCACTTGGTAAAATCCTTGCATTCATTGGACATTCTTTAACGCACTTATTACAAACCAAACAATTGGCATCAGTGACATAATCTTTTGAAATGGCTTGAATTGGACAAATACGAATACATTTTCCACATTTAATACAATGCTCTAAACAATAAGGAACAACCTCATTTGTTTTATAAGGACGATATGAATTATTTCCAGGCACTTCAATGGAAGCAGTTTTAAAATCCTCTTGAAGTATTGAATAAATAAAATCTCTGACTTCTACAATATCTTCCCCCCTAGGGCGAAGTGTGCCTAATTTATGCGTATAAGTATGTTCACCGATTAATGCCCCTGCGCCTTGAATGATAAAACCTTGTTCAATTAAGCGATTTTTTAATTCCATTAAAGCATCATCATAATAACGATTTCCATAACAGACAAAAATAATAGCTGGACTTTGATGACCTTTAAAACACTTAAGATAATCTTCAGTTAATTTAGGAATACGTCCGGCATAAACTGGTAGACACAAAACTAACATTTCATCTTGTTTTAAAGAATAATTTTTCTGGCGATTTTCTATATTCGTTAAATTGATAAGCTCCTTTTCATAAGGTAACATCGCTAAACTTTGGTTAATATATTTTTCACTATGATGCGTAGGGGAAAAATAAGCCCCAATTATTTTATTTACATGCATCTCGATAACGCTCCATCATTTCTCTAAAAATTTCACCATTTGTAGGTGGTGTATAAGTGACCGCATTAGCTCCGGCTAAAATAACTTCTCTGATTGTTTCTTCTGTCGGTCCACCAGTTGCTATTATTGGGAAATCCGGATCTATTTTACGCAGAGCTTTGACAATTTCAACAGTCTTTTTTCCACCAGAAACATTAACAATACTTGCCCCACTATGTAACATTCTTTCCTCTAAATTTTCATCTAAGGAGACAATCGTTAATATAATAGGAACATCAATATGAGACTTTAATTCCTGAACAAATTCTGTTTTAGTAGGTGCATTGACAACAACGCCAATTGCTCCATGTAATTCTGCATCTAAAGCAATTTCTTTAACGCGAGGACCAGATGTTGTTCCCCCTCCAACTCCTGCTAAAACCGGTCGTTGAGAAACATTAATAATCACTTTAGTAATTTGTAATGTTGGGGTAAAAGGATAAACGGCAATAATTGCATCAGCATTGGAATTAGAAATAATCGCCACATCAGTTGAAAACAATAACGATTTTATACGCTTCCCATTAATTACTATTCCACTGGCTTCATAAATTACAGATGGCATTTCAACTAAATGTTGTCTTAAAATTGAACGAATTACAGGCATGTTTTTAGCCATAAACTCCCCCCTTACTCTTGAACTTCTTTTAACCTATTTCTTATTTTTTCAACAATTTCGATAATTTCAATTGTTTCATCTAATGAATGTAGATCACTTTCAATTTTATTTTGTTTCACACAATCATATAACTCTTGAATTTGATAAGTCATATCTGTCCCATAAATCGGATATTCGCAAGTAAATACTTTACCATTATTTAATGAGACTGTATATTCACTCATTCTATTAAACATTGGAATATAAATCTCACCTTGTTCACCAATGATTTTAGCATAACGTTCTTTATTTTCATCAATTGCTCCTTCTATATTTGCAATTGCACCGTTTTCAAAAAACAATTGAGCATTAAAATGTTCATCAAATTCACCATACATTTTTGAAGTTGCGCTTATCATTTTAATTGGTGAGTGTATGATGGATAATACAAACCCTAACAAATAAGTACCCACATCATTTAAAGCCCCACCTTGTTTAGGATCATACAAAAAAATATCTGTTCCTCTAAGTGATAAGCAATTAGAACAAAAATTAGCTTCTACTGATTTGATGTTTCCAATAAGAGGTAAATCTTTTTTCAAATGAAATAAACCAACATTCATTTTTGTTTTTAATGCTTCTAAAAAGAAAGTTTGATTTTTTAAAGCCGCTTCTTTGATTGCGAGCATTTCATTTTTACTTAATACAGCAGGTTTTTCACATAATACGGCTTTATGGTGATTTAATGCTTTAATCACCCATTCATAATGAAACTTATGAGGTAATGCAATATATACAGCATCTATATTTTCATCTTCTAAAAGTTCATTATAATCTTGATAGATTTTAACCTGTGAATTTTCAATAAAAAGTGGATCATCTTTTGATAAAGACTTAGAACCAATCGCTACAATTTTGTGATCTTTTAAATAACGACTGCTTTCAACAAATTTACGAGCAATTCGTCCAAATCCTATAATCCCCCAGTTCATATTTCTCACCTCTTATCATTATTTCATTTGTTCATTTAATTTATCAATAGCTTCTTTTATCGTTTGAATTTCTCCAACTAATGGTTTAACTTCTTCATCTAAATTTTCTAGATCACTTAGTGAATTATAATAATATTCTCCTAATTTCACTAATAACTCATTAAGATCACCTTGTTTACTTGCAATACTAATCTTAATTTTAGCATTTTGAGCAAGTTCTTGAGATTTGTCTAATGTTTTTTCTGTAAGTTTTGCAGCTTTATATGTAATTTCATCTAATATTGGCATAATTAATCCCTCCTTGTATTAATTATAACATTTCTTTTATCATTGTGTTTAAAAATAAATAAAAAAAAGACATACCCACTAATACATACCATGTCAATTAGACATGGTATGTATTACAAAAGTATATCTAAAACAATTAAAAATCCATGAAATCGTATTTTTCAAATACTTCACTGACAGGTTTAGCATTTTCAATATTATAAATTGTACTTGCTAATAAATCAGCAATTGAAACAGTTACTAATTTATCAAAATGTTTTTTTTCATTTAATTCAATAGTATCTGTAACAACAACTTCTTTAGCCACTGAATTTTGTAATCTTTCAGGGGCAGGTCCTGAAAATACTGCATGTGTACAAGCAATATAAACATCTTTCGCCCCTTTATCTTTAAGGGCTTTAGCACCCGCAGCAATTGTTCCACCAGTATCAATCATATCATCTACCATAATACAATTTCTACCTTCAACATCACCGATAATTCCAGTCACTTCCGCAACATTTGGCTTTGGTCTTCTTTTATCAATAATCGCTAAAGGAACATCTAAAGCATTGGCTAATTTTCTAGCACGGTTTGCTCCACCATGATCTGGTGAAACGACTGTTAAGTTTTCAATATTTTTTGCTTTAAAATAATTACTTAATAAAGGTAATCCTGTCATATCATCAACTGGAATATCAAAGAATCCTTGAATTTGTGCCGCATGTAAATCGACAGTAACTACACGATCCACTCCAGTTGTTTGTAATAAATCCGCAACTAATTTAGCTGTAATTGGTTGTCTGGCTTTTGCTTTACGATCTTGTCTAGCATATCCAAAATAAGGAATAACCGCTGTAATTTCTGTAGCAGACGAACGTTTTAAAGCGTCAACACAAATTAATAACTCCATTAAATTTTCTGTTACTGGAGCAGATGTTGATTGAACAACATAAACGTGTTTACCACGAACAGATTCTTCTAAACTCACTAAAATTTCGCCATCAGCAAAGTGATGAACATTGGCAGGACAAAGTTCAGTTCCTAATAATGCAGCAATTTGTTTTGCTAATTTTTGACTTGATGAAAGTGCAATGACTGTTGTTTTGTTATTCATGTTTCTTCCCCTTATTTTCTTTCTCTTTTTTCTTTTAACACTTTAGCATATCCGGTTTTATTGACTTGACGTGCTCTAGCAATTGCAAAATCTTCTTCGTTTACATTTTGTGTAATCGTTGAACCAGCACCGATATAAGCATTATCTTCAATAGTAACCGGTGCAACTAAATTTGAATTACAACCTACAAAAACATTATCTTTAATAATTGTTTTAAATTTATTCTTACCATCATAATTACTTGTAATTGTACCACAACCAATATTTACATTTTCTCCAACTGTGGCATCACCAATATAACTTAAATGCGCACATTTACTTCCTTTACCAAAAGTTGTATTTTTCATTTCTACAAAGTTACCCATATGCACATTTTCTAAAATATGACAATCTTTTCTAAGTCTTGCATAAGGTCCAATGTCTACTCCATTTTCGATAATTGAATCGCTTAACACTGAAAATTTAATTTCAACATTGTCTTTAACAACTACATTATCAAATTCGCAGTATGGTCCAATATGACAATGGCTACCAATCACTGTGTTACCTTTTAAAATACAACCCGGTTCGATGATTGTATCTTCACCGATAATCACATCGCGAGCGATATAAGTTGTATTTGGATCGATTAAAGTCACACCATTTAATAAATGTTCACGATTAATACGTTCACGTAATTTTGTTGTCGCATTCGCTAAATCATTGCGATCATTAATTCCCCCGACTTCATCAAAATCATCAATGACATAACTTCCGACTTTTAATCCCGTTTCGTTCATAATTTTAACTACGTCTGTAATATAATATTCATTTTGTGCATTATCATTAGTCACCTGATCTAATGCTTTGAATAATTCAATATTATCAAAACAATAGATACCGGTATTCATTTCTGTAATAGCCTTTTGTAAGTCAGTCGCATCTTTAAATTCCACAATCTTTTCAACATTACCTAACTCATCTCTTACCAATCGTCCAAAGGCTTTAGATACATCACAATTTGCACTTACAATTGTCGTTTTATTTTGTTGTGTCATGTGTGTTTCAATTAATTCTTCAATTGTTTTTTTAGTAATTAAAGGTGCATCCCCATTTAATACTAAAGTAATACCTTCTTTATCTGCTAAAATATCTTTTGCTTGTTTAATCGCATGACCGGTTCCTAATTGAACCTCTTGCATTACAAAAGTTACTTCATCTTTTAAAATAGCTTTAACCACTTCTGCCTGATGTCCGACAACTACAATCGTCTCTTTAACATCAATTGTTTTTAAAACATCAGTGATATGTGAAATCATTGGTTTATATAATACTTCGTGAGCCACTTTCGGTAAACTTGATTTCATACGAGTTCCTTTACCGGCAGCTAATACAACCGCATAAATATTCATTATTTCACCCCTTTTGTTCGACATTATTTTAACAAAATTTACATAAAATTAAAAGAGTATTCTAATAATACTCTCTTATTTTGATAAAAAAGTTGCTTTTTGAGCAAAGATTTTCTGTTTTCTAAAATATTGCATTGCATTTTCTAGTAATTCGTCATCATGTGTTAATCCAAAAACTGTTGATCCACTCCCAGACATTAAAGCGCAATCAAATCCCATTTCAAGCATTTTTTCTTTAATAACTTTAATATCTGGTACAATTTCCATTGAAACCCCTTCTAAAGTATTTCCCATATGCTTAATCATTTCTTCATAATTATTATTAACTAATGCGTCTTTCATTTTTAAACAATTTGGGTGTATTTCTTGATCAATTTTTAACTCACTAAAAGAACGTTTAGTCGAAACGCCTTTGCGTGGTTTGACTAATAAGATTTTCGCATCTAAATGATGGTCAAAAAAGTCAAGTTTTTCACCGATTCCGGAAACAAAAGCAGTTTGTTCATAAATACAAAACGGAATATCTGCTCCTATTTGTTTAGCAAGTGTTGAAAGAGTTTCTAAATCTAAATTAAGATGATAAAGTACGTTAATTGCACGCATCACCGCTGCTCCATCAGCACTTCCCCCTGCCATTCCTGCTTGAGTAGGAATATGCTTATAAACATGAATTTTAACACCACCTTGAATATGATACGTATCAAACATTAATTTGGCAACTTTATACATAATATTACGTTCATCAAGAGGCATGATATAACTATTACTGGTAATTTCAATTCCCTCATCTATTTTATCAATATAAATTAAATCATGTAATGAAATAGGAGTCATAATCATTTCCAACTCATGATAACCATCTTCTCTTTTTCTAACAACATCTAATCCTAAATTAATCTTTGCATGGGCTTTAATTTTCAATTTAGTTACTCCTTTCTTGGATAAATATTACGGGCAACACCTCGTGTATCAACGCCTCCTATTCCCTCAGATTTATTATAAGTGTTTTTGATAATCACTTCAACATCAACATAATTTTTTACATTCTCATTTGCTATTTGAAAAGCAATATAAACAGGATCTAAAGCATGAATATTTTTACGTTTAGGTGATGAAGCAAAATTTGCCCCCGCAGCCACTAACATTTCATAATTAGATTGACACCCCCCCGCAAAAATCACCAACTCGTCAGCATTACTTTCAAATAAACGAGCTTGTTTGATGGCTTCCATATAATCACGAGTATGGGAATAAGCATCTATATTTTCACTATCCATTTTACTATCCATTGAATCATGACCAGTAATCACTAAAATTTGTGGACGATGTTTTTCTAATAATTCAATAACTTGATCTTTCATTTCACTTTCTTTCATCGACACACATACACTTCTTAATCCTAAATCTTTATACTTGGCTTCACACATTTTTAAATAACGTAAATCACCATCTAAATGAAGCACTTTTCCTTTAATGACTTTATCATTTCTTAATAACTTGCTTTCATCAATATGAAAAGGTGTACGTATATCTGTCGCAAGTTCTAAATCACTTTCTTCACTATCTGCAATTAACCTCACCTCTACACCTTTTAAATAATAAATATCATTTTGAATATCATAAATTTCGAACACAATGTCTTTTCCGTATTTAATACGTTCAACTAAATCTCCAATTTTCATCAAATCACCTCAATTAAATTATGATAATTTAATTAATTTGACTAAACATTTGTACAAATTGTGACAAACTTAATTGTTCCGCTCTTGTTTTTAAATCAATTCCATTAGTTTCTAATATTTCTTTTGCTTGTTGTTTGTTGTTTAAAAACAAACCTAAGTTATTATAAATCGTTTTTCTTCTTTGCTTAAAACACCCTTGTATAAATTTAAAAAATAATTGACGATCGTATTCTAACTCATCTTTAAAACGAATGGAGATCACAGCCGAATCTACATGAGGTTTAGGAATAAACACTTGATTAGAGACATTAAAACCATAACTTACGTCCCCCACATAGTTCATCATTAGACTTAAAGGTGAAATTTCATTTGTCAATTTAACGGCGACTTCCTTTTGCATCATTCCCACAAAACTTTGAATTCCCGTTGTACAAACAATTTTACTTAATAACTCTGTGGTAATGTAGTAAGGTAAATTAGAAACAATGACTACTTTTTCTTTAATGCTGCTGATTAATTCGTTCACATCTACTGTTAAAAAATCTTGTAAACGTATTTCAACATTATCATAATCTTGTAATGTATAATCTAATACTTCAATTAAACGCTCATCAATATCATAAGCAATCACTCTTTTAGCTTGACGACACAAAAATTCAGTTAAACTTCCAATCCCCGGACCTATTTCAATCACACAAGTTTCTTTATCGATATTTTCTAAAGAAGCTATGCGTTCGATGGTGTTTAAATCGACTAAGAAATTTTGTCCAAAACTTTTTTTCGCATTGAGGTTAAATTTTTCTAATATTTGTAAAGTATGGCTTAATTTTCCAATATCTTTCATGTTATTCACCCAATTCTTTTTTGATTTGATTTGCACTAATGCCTACTAAATTTAAACGTTTAAATAAAGTTTTCACATTCCCATAGCCTAAATGAAATAAACGATAGACTTCTAATCGACGTGCTTTATTGCCAATAATATTTAAATCAATAAACTCTTGCCATGTAATGCTTTCTTGATTATCTTTAAATGTCACTACATTTTCTAACGCTTCTAAAATAGCTTCACGACTCGCTTCAGCAATCCCTACCTTATGATGTTTTATAGCATCTTTTTTATTTACAAAAGCGTGTTTACAATTAGGAACGACTTCACTTATTTTTTTACGAATCTGCATACCCGGATAATCAGGATCAGTCATGACAATAATATCTCTATTTAAACTTGTGGTTTTAATATATTCTAATGTTTTTTCATTAATCGCTGATCCCCCCGTTTCGATTGTATCTACTTCTAAAAAAGATTTTAATACTTGGGTATCACTTTTTCCTTCAACGATAATCACTTCATTTATTTTCATTTAATTCCCACCGCCTGTTTTGCTAATTGATCTGCCATTTCATTATAAACATCGCCGCTATGGGCTAATACTTTAATAAACGCTATTTCAATTTTTTCTCTACTTTTTTCAATGAATTTTTGATACGCCTGTGTACCTTTTTTATTCGCTTTCCACACCCCGGTTGCCCATTTTTCAATACCCTCATAATCATAATAAATATAAATTGCTGGATAGTGGTGGTCGATGGCATATTGAATTGCCACTTGACTTCCTAAAATTTCACCTGCTACGTTACGCATTGATACATTATCTTCATCACTTGCTTTACCCTTTAACTTTTGAATAATTTGGTTTTGATCTATTAACACACAACCATAACCATATTCATGACGAGCTAAGTGATAACTCCCATCAACATAAGCGATTAATCCATTTTCATTATTAATAATTGAAGGTTGAGGGTTTATAAAATTCTTAGCTTCTTGTAAAGAAGTAAAACTTTTATACTCTGCTCCTGAAAAGCCATTTACTTGTTGTTGACATTCTTTCCATGTACTAAAAATTCCGGTTTGATACCCTTTTCTAACTGCATAATATTTAGCCATAATTTTCCTCTTTTTCTATGTATTAACTTTTCCTATTTTAATCTATTTTTTATCATTTGTCATTGTTTATCACAATAAAAAAGAAATCCTTAAATAGAATTTCTAATCAAATGTCACATATTCTTGTTTTAAAGGTAAACACCCTTGTAATTTTGTAACATGCAATAAACAAATCGGTACATCTAATTTAGGATCGAATAGTAAGGAAATAACCCCTTCAACAATTAACCACTCCCCTTGAATAAGTTGTGAAGTGTACTTACTTTCACAAATTATACCAATAAGTTTTGTATCTTCTTCACAACATACCATTGCTTGTCGTCCAAGAATAAATCCATTGTCAACAGTCGCATCTAGCCCCATCATTTTACCTTTTAAACGTACAGTTTTACCAGCATATGTTTTTGCATTTTCTAAAGCATCTAAACAAAATATACCAAAATCGCAATCTTCAATTTCTAATATAGGGGCATTAATGTCATAAGGCAACGGTTCATCTTCAAAAGTATTCACCGTTCCGTCACTTTTTTCATAAATAATTTGAGCATAGTTATTAATGGCTTTAATGTTGTTTCTTAAAAATGATTTTTTCATATTTTCATCAACTCGATTAAAAATGACTAATTCACTATTAACAACTTGACTATATACTAGTGAACGTAGGTTGTTTAAATATAATGAAAATGTACTTGCATCAATTGTCACAACAGATTGAACAATCGTCCAATCCATTGGAAGTGAGGTATTTACAACCTCAGTGACGTCCATCATTCCATTCACCTCTACAATCACTTGTGTAGGTTGGTATTTATTTTTTAATTCGTTTAACTTTTCTATTTGCCAATCTTGAGGTTTTAAATAAACTAAATCAACATTAAATGATTCAATGAGTTCTTGATTATACTCTATTTCTCCTTCTTCAAAAATAAGTAATAATGTACGCTCATCTTTACAAAAGTCGGTTTGTGTAATGGTATCGTTAATAAATGTTGATTTTCCACTGTCTAAAAAACCGGTAAATAAGTAAATTCTTGTTTCCATGTTATAGTGTTCCTTCAAATAATTGTCTAATTGCTTCTTCGTTTAACTGTTCACCGATGACGCAGATTTTACCGATATTTTCTGCTTCACCCTCACGAATTTGATATTCATCATATACCACATCAAAATACAACCATGACTCAGCTTTTAAAACTCCTTTTGCTCTTAAAATATGTCCATAACTTGCATCTGTAGTTAATGTTTTTAAAATTGTTTCCAATTGTTTTAAAGTATATAGACGTACTGTTTCTATGGATATACTTGTAAACACTTCGTCTGCATGGTGATGGTGGTGATGATGATTTGTAGAGTGATCGTGATGCTCATGATGATGAATTTCTTTAAGCAATGTTGTTTCTAAATTTTCGTGTGCATTCATTGTTTTAACCAATATTTCTTTACTTAACTCATTTAATGGAGTAGAAGTAATTGAAGCTTGTACATTATGATGTCTTATAATTTCAATGCATTCTTCTATTTTTTCTGTTTGCAGTGCTTCTGTTCGTGTTAAAAATATCGTTGCGGCATTTTCAATTTGGTTATTAAAAAATTCACCAAAGTTTTTAGTATAGAGTTTACACTTTTTCGCATCAATAACTGTGATTAAATGGTCGATTGTAAACTTTTCATCAGAGATATTTAAAATGGCTTCCATAATATCAGATAATTTTGCGACTCCACTAGGTTCAATAATAATACGTTGAGGTTGAAATTCATCAGCTATTTGTTTTAATGCTTCTTCAAAATCACCCACTAATGAACAACAAATACAACCGGAATTGATTTCTTTAATTGCAATTCCTGATGATTTTAAAAATAGTTGATCAATACCAATTTCACCAAATTCATTTTCAAGTAATACGACTTTTTCATCGTTATAAACTTCTTTTAATAATTTTTTGATTAAAGTTGTTTTCCCGGCTCCTAAAAATCCTGAAATAATATCTATATTTATCAAAGTAATCGCCTTCTTTCTATTAATTTATTATAACACGTTTATACAAAAAACACCGCAATTATGCGATGCTTTGATTAAATTCGTCTTTTACTTTTTGTAATAACTCAGGCTGAGTGTATAAATCTAAAGCCACTAATGCAATAGCTTTTGCCCCATTCATTAATCCTAGTTTTCCTTCTGGTGAAATTGTGGCTGCTGCCATTTCTTTAGAATGTCCGGTAACACAAGCATCAGC
The DNA here is from genome assembly GCA_018365815.1 of Erysipelotrichaceae bacterium. Classification (GTDB taxonomy): domain Bacteria; phylum Bacillota_I; class Bacilli_A; order Erysipelotrichales; family Coprobacillaceae; genus Beduini. The sequence continues at coordinate 14,963 of JAGZJH010000003.1, read as the reverse complement.
AATTTTAATTCCACCTTGAATTGTTGGACATTTATAACTTACTGCACCTACATCAGTAGAACCTCCACCTACTTCATTCACCGGTTCAATATCTTCAACACCTAGTTCAGTGTATTTTTCTTTTAGAATATCGGCTAAAGTGTAGTTGATTAAAGTATCTTCATAAGGACATTCGTAAACTGATGTTTTAAAAGTTGTGCCAGTGGCTTCACATGCACCTTTTGCACAAGCAATGGCTTTTTCAGTCACTTCTAAAGCATATTTCATTGTTGGAGCTCTAAAATAATATTCCATTGAAGTATATCCCGGAATAACATTAGCAGCTTGTCCACCATCTCTAATAATTCCATGAATGTAAGTATTAGGTTCCACAAATTGTCTTAATAAGTTAATTTGCATATAAGTCATCACAGCTGCATCTAATGCTGAAGCACCATCTTGTGGGTGGCACCCATGTGCATTTTTTCCAAAAAATTCAAATTTAATTGGATTAAGAGCGTTAGATTTTCCACCTAATCCATTTTTAGTTCCTGGGTGAATCATTAAAGCCACATCAACATTGTCAAAAACTCCCGCATTAGCCATTGAAACTTTTCCGCCGAAATTTTCCTCTGCCGGTGTTCCAATCACTAAAACAGTTCCACCGATTTCATCAATAACTTCTTTAATTGCTTCACCGGCTGCAATACCAATTCCGGCAATTAAATTATGCCCACAACCATGTCCTACTTCCGGTAAAGCATCATATTCACACATAAATGCAATAGTCGGTCCTTGTTTAGAAGATTGATATTTTCCTAAAAATCCAGTTGGAACAATGTAGCCTTTTGTTGTTTCAAATCCAACGCTTTCTAAATATGATGAAAGTAATTCCATTGTTTCAAATTCTTCATTTCCAATTTCCGGATTTTCATACATGGTGTTAACCATTTCCATGTATTTGTTGACTTTATTGTCTATTGATTGAATGATTTGATCTTTTAATTTCATTGTAGTAACCCCCTCTTTTTAAAAAAAGCAACGTGGTGTTGCTTTTATTCTATTCTTCAATCGCTTTTTTAGATAATTCTTGTGCTTCATCAGCCCATTTTTGTAAATCACCGTTTGCTCTTGCTTCACTGATCACTTCGTTTGCAACTTTAACTAATGATTCATATTCTTCCCCTAATGGAAAACCAATAACATTTGTTGAATACATTCCATCTGGATCTAAATCAAATTCTTCTCGAGGTAAAACGACTAAATCAGTAAAAGTAGATAAGAACCCTTCACATTGTGAAGTAGAGACCACCATTGCATCAATATCACCGGCATTTAAAGCCATGACAATTGCATCAGTTGTTCCTAATTGTTTAATATTTTTTTCATCTGTGATTTTTTGTGCCATTTCGTATTGAATTGATGCTGATTGGGCTCCAACTTTAAGTTTAGCAGCTTTTAATTCATCTAATGTTTTATATTTATCAGCAGTTGATTTTTTAACTAATAATCCTTGAAAACCATCGCTTGTTTCTCTTTGATAACCTTCTGAAAATTGCATAACTTTTTTTCTTTCTTCAGTTGCCGCAAATCCAGAAATCGCTAAATCTACTTGACCTGTTTGAGCGTTGGCTAAAACACCGTTAAAATCAGTGGCTTTAATTTCTAATTTAACGCCTAATTTATCAGCAATTGCTTGTCCTAATGCAATATCAGAACCGGCAATTTGTTTATTTCCATTATCATCTAAATAATAAAATTCTGATGGTGGAAAGTCAGGTGAAGTGGCTAATACTAATTTTCCAGCTTCCTTAATTTGTTCTACTTTATCTTTTTTCTCTCCACTTCCACAACCAACTAATGCAACCATTAAAGCTAAAACTAATCCTGCTTTTAAAAATTTTTTCATGTTTTTTTTCCTCCCTTTACATCATGACTTTGTCTAAAAATTCTTTAGTTCTTGCATGTTTTGGATTGTTAAAGACTTCTTCCGGTGTTCCTTCTTCTAAGATAATCCCCTGATCTATGAATAATACACGAGTGGCAATTTGTTTTGCAAATCCCATTTCATGAGTTACAATCACTGTTGTCATACCACTTTCGGCTAAGTCTTTAATAACCATTAATACTTCTTTAACCATTTCCGGATCCAATGCTGAGGTTGGTTCGTCAAATAACATCACATCAGGTTCCATCGCTAATGCTCTAGCGATAGCCACACGTTGTTTTTGTCCTCCGGATAATTTGTTTGGATAAACATCTTTTTTATCTTCAAGTCCAACTTTTTTTAATAATTGAATAGCTTTTTCTTCTGCTTCTTTTTTACTTTTCTCTTTAACATTAATAGGAGCTAAAGTAATATTTTCTAACACTGTCATGTGTGGAAACAAATTAAAGTGTTGAAATACCATACCGATATGTTCACGGATTTTGTTAATATCAAAATTTTTATCTGATTTTTCAGTTAAGTTTTGATCTTTAAAAATAACTTCTCCTTCACTTGGTTCTTCCATTAAATTTAAACATCTTAGAAAAGTTGATTTCCCTGAACCAGAAGGACCGATAATTGCGACAACTTCACCTGTGTGAATAGTTGTTGTAATGCCTTTTAAAACTTCTAATTGACCATATTTTTTGTGTATGTTATTGGCTTTAAGCATCTTTATTCATCTTCCTTTCTATGACTCCCATAATGGAAGTTAAAATTGTTGTTAAAATGAAATATATAATCGCAATGACGACTAACGGCTCAAATGTACGATAAGTTGCAGCTTTGATGATGTTTTGTGTATACATGACATCGAAAACACCGATAACTGAAACAATTGATGATTCTTTAATCATTTGAATAAATTCGTTACATAATCCCGGTAAAATTACTTTGACTGCTTGAGGAATAATAATTAATCGCATTGTTTGTGCTTGGCTTAAACCCAAAGAACGTCCGGCTTCCATTTGTCCTTTATCGATTGCATCAAGTCCTCCTCTTAATAACTCACAAACATATGCCCCTGAGTTAATTGATAAGGCTAATACAGCAGTTAAGAAATCACGTGATCCATAAACCCCTAAAAACCCAATAGTTGGAAGTTTAATTCCAAAGATTGGTAATCCATATACCCAAATGTATAATTGAAGTAACATAGGTGTTCCTCTGATAATTTGTGTATAGGCTGTGGCAATAAAACGTAAAATTTTAAATTTTGAACGTTTTAATAATGTTGCGATTAACCCAATCATTGAACCTAAAATAACGACTAATAATGAAATAATGACAGTAAGTAAAGCACCTTCTAAAAATGTCGGTAGCCATTTTATCATACTACCAAAATCTAGTTGTATTGCATTAATGTACATATCTTTTCCCCTTTCTTAATAAAAAAACGTCTCTTGGCTAATTCCAAGAGACGACAATATCGCGGTACCACTCTGGTTGATATAAGTTGACCTTATATCCACTCTCGCTTGTAAGGTAAGCATACCAAATATCCTACTTGATTCAGATATTCCCCTCCTAAGTGCGGTTCATTACCATTCATGTGTTAATCTTCCACCAACATTAACTCGCTTAAACACTAGTTGTAACTACTCTCTTAATCACTGGGTTTTTGTTTGTATGCCATCATTATACTAACTTTTTATTAAGTGTCAATACTTTTCTTAAAAAAATTGCATTTTTATTTTTATTAGCATTAACATAATTTAATTACCATATTTTTATACTTTTACAAAGTTATGGTGTCGTCTTATTGAATAGTTTAGTAGTCATATTTTTTCACTTTTTTAGATTTTAAAAGTAAATTTTTAAAATAAAATAAGGATTTCAAAACAAATATGTTAAGAAATCCTATATTTTTTAATCATTAAACAACATGATTAATAACTTTTAAACTCTTTTTTTATTAAGCAGAATACTCGCACCTATGAGTGAAATACAAGTTAATAACCCTAAACCAATAATTGGACTTGTATCACCGGTTTTTGGTTTATTACTTGTTTCGCTATTTTGAGCAGTTGTTGTATCTTGATGATTGTTATCTTCTGTTTCATCATCAGGTTGAGTGATTGGTGGTGTTGTTTCTTTTGTCCATAAAACATCACTGGCAAAATCGATAAATAATGAACGCCATACACGCCAATCATGTGCTCCATTTGGCATATAGAAATCATATTCAATATTGGCTTGATTTAAAGCATTTTTAAGTCCATAGAACCCACTCATTTCTTCTTCATTCCCTAAGCCAAAGTCATAAGTTCCGGCACCTAACATTAATTTAGGAAAATCTAAATCTTTATATTTTGTTGAATCGAATTTACCATCTGTTGCAGACCAAATTCCTAAATAACCAAAATCTTTAGCATGTGTTGAATAAATTGAAGTGGTTAATAATCCACCCATTGAAAGCCCACAAAATGCACGATCATCCGGACTAGTTGAAACGTTATAATTTTCTTCAATATACGGAATAATACATTCCATAATATTTTGAATAATCAATTCATTATCCCAGTTAAAATATGTATTATCCATAGTAACGACAATGGCTTCTTTAGTCATGTTACTAGCAATTAGGTTATCCATAATATTAGGGATACTACCATGACATAACCATTCAATTTCATTACCGCCACCACCATGAGATACATAAATGACCGGATAACTTACTTGGCGATTTTTATCATAGCCATAAGGTGTATATATACCTAAAGGTTGTTGTGTTTTATCAACTGCTAAATAAGATTTAAACTCTACTTTTCCCACTTTACCATCATTTCGAGGTAAAATAACTGCATCTTCAACTGCTTGTTCATTTTCAATTGGAACATAGAAATAACTTTTCACTGCATTTTTTTGAGTTAAGTCATTAGTTAGCGGTGGATTTGCAGGGTCAAAAACATCTTTTGCCTCATCACTGCTTTCATCATAAACTTTGTAATTATAAATATATTCCCCACCTGGCAATGGTAAATCAATTGTCCAGTAGTTAGAATTTGGAACTTTTTTCATTTCAAAAGTACCATTTGTTTCACCTGTCATATCATAACCACAAGGGAACATTCCTTGTTCATATTCATATGGTGAATAAGATTTAGTGTTGTCTCCTTCTTTATACATTGCAAAAGTACCATCTAATACAACTTTAGTAGCTTCTTTGTTTTCATAAGTAAATGTTGAAGTATAACCGGTTGGAGAAGTTTCATCTACTTTTGTAGAAACACCTGTTTCCATTTCAAATTCATCAACATCACTCCATGCTACTTTAGTGACAAAATCTTTGAAACATTGTGACCATACGAACCAATCGTGTGAACCTTTAATATAACCCCCATCAACAAAATTAGTCATTTGATTATCTTTAGCCCATTGTACAATATGTTCATATTTAATATTATCACCTGGCATAATGGTTTCAGAAGCAATATCACAAGTTCCCACAGCCGCCATGACTTTTGGTGTTCTTAAATTTGGATCATCTTTAACTGCTGTCAGATCAGTCCCTGAAAAAATTCCAAAATAACCAAATTCTTGAGGATGATCAAAATACATATGTGTTGTCGTCATTCCACCCATTGAAAGTCCACAAAATGCACGATCAAAAGGATCTTTAGAAACATTATATTTTGATTCCATATGTGGGATAATATAATTTAATACATTTTCTTCAATTTTACTATAATCCCATTGATAATAAGCATTATCCATTGTAACTACAATCGCTTCTGTTGTTTGATTAGTTCCAATCAAATAATCCATAATATTATCTGCATGACCCATTGCAAACCAATCGGTTTCATTTCCGCCACCACCATGACTTGCATAAATTGTCTTATAAGGTGTCGTTCTATTTGAATCATAATTTGCAGGCAGATAAATACCTATATATTGAGTTTTATCCTCTAAACCTACATATTCTTCATAAAATTGAGTTCCTTTTTGTCCATCATAAACTTGAACAAAATCTAAATTAGGGGAATTAGATTGCTTCACTTCGTCCCATTTTCCATATACAATACTATGAATTAAATCACCTGTAGGCGTTTGACTGTTTGGATTGTTTTTGGCAGAAGAAGGATTAGCGGGATCATCAATTTGAACCGGGTCCGCACTTTCTTTATACTTTATCACATAATTATAAGCAAAAGATCCACTTGTAATTGGAAATGAAGTTTCATAATCTCCATTATCATTGAGTGTCATCTCTTGCGTATATGCCCACTCCATTTTTGCAGGTGCACAATTTGTGGCATACATACCATTTTGATATTGATCCGGTGTATAAGAATTACTTTTGTCTTTTAAAGAAACCTTTGGATCTACATATCTAAATGGTCCAGTCACACTTACAGATTCTACTGTTTGACTAGTATCTAAATTTGTATCATCTAATACAAAATGAACAGTATATCCTGATGGTGAGTTTTCATCTTTAACTACAGTTGCTCCTGGTTGATAGGATTCTTTTCCATAAGTCACCATCGCTAAATTAGAAATAACTAAAAATAAAACTAAAAAACTTTTACTGATTTTATTTAAAATTCTTCCCATTTGGTTTTCTCCTTTCTTTATCTTCTACTTATATTTTAAAAAGTATTATCACTCATAACCAGAAGCAATGACGAAATAAATTTCGCTATTATTAAAATAACTTTCATGATTGTAAAAGGACTTTCAAAATTTGAAAGTCCTCATCTATACTTAAGCATTAATAGTTCAGATAGTATTTGTGAAAGATAAAATAATGAATAAAAACCATCATTGGTTGAACGAGGAATGCCATAGTGATAAACCACATCAAAAAAATCATTCCAATTTTCCTTAATCTCTTGTCCAAACCCAACGATTTTCACATCTTTTTGTCGTATTTTTTTAATTAATTTCCGTTGTTCAGGCGTAATAAAGCCATCAAAGACATTTAAAAAAATTATCATTGAATGTTCTTGCATAAATTGACTATGTAAATGTTGAATTTGTTCTGTTTTAAATAAATATGAAGAAATATTTAAACTTAATAAATCAAGTTGTAGTGTATAAAAAATAGATAACGAATGATCGTCTCCATAAAAAGTTACTGACGAAGATTGTTTCATCATCTCGACAATTTGATTGAGTTTGGTTAAATCGATATGATCCTTAGTTGCATTTAAATTACGTAATGCTTTTAAATATAGTGTTTCTACAATTGTTTGTTCCTTACCTGATGGAAATTGCACAACATGGTTTAACTTACGATTTAATTTTATTTCCAATAGCGATTTAGGAAAAGATTCTCTAAAATCTTGGTAGGAAGAATAGCCAACTTTTTTAATCAAACGGCTAACACTTGCCGGTGATGTATTCGATAAAACCGCTAAGTTTTCTAAAGATAAAGACTCTAATTCACTGACATTGTTTAATATCACCCGGGCAATATTATATTCACTGCTATTATTCATTTGCGTATTGAAATAATTCATCATTTTAAAAAAAGATCCCATATAATCAGACATATTCATTCACCCCAATTTGTAATTTGATTGTATCATTTCGTTTTATTGAATACAATTTTATTTCATTTTTTGATATTAAGATTTTAGTTTAAAGATTATACTCTAATAGAAGTATTTCAATATAATTCCCTCTATTGACTAAACCTTCTTGCATTTATGCTTTTAATTTGATATTGTATAAATAGACGAAACGGAGATGAGAAGATGTATAAAATTTCTTGCTAAAAAATAAACACTGATACAATAGCAATACCGCTTTTTTTAGTGTGCCTAAGCAAGAAATTATAAATCTTCTTTTAATCTTTTAATGATACCTTCCTAATATTTTTAGGTTACTTTAAGATTGTAATTTCTTGCAATCTTTTTTTAATTTAAAAGGAGGGAATATCATGGCATTAATTAACATTACAGACCTTACATTCTCATATGATTCATCTTATGATTTAATCTTTGATCATGTGAGTTTTCAAATTGACACTAAATGGAAACTAGGATTTATTGGACGTAACGGTCGCGGAAAAACGACTTTTCTAAACTTACTATTAGGAAAATATGACTACTTAGGAACAATTCAATCTAATGAAATTTTTGAATACTTTCCATTTAAAGTCGAAAATGATTTAACGATTAATATTATTGAAGATCTAGTTTCCAACATTGAACAATGGCAAATTTATAAAGAATTTTCATTACTCCAACTTGAAGATGAAGTTTTATATCGTGAATTTAACACTTTATCAAAAGGGGAACAAACTAAAATACTCTTAGCCATTTTATTTTTAAAAGACCATCGTTTCTTATTAATCGACGAACCGACTAACCATTTAGATATGGAAGCACGACAAATCGTCAGTCAATATTTAAACAAAAAAAGTGGATTTATTTTAGTCAGTCACGACCGTTCTTTTTTAGATGGCTGTATCGATCATGTTTTATCAATTAATAAAACTTCAATCGAAATTCAAAAAGGAAATTATAGTTCATGGAAATTGAATAAAGATTATCAAGATCAATATGAATTAAATCAAAACGAAAAAATCAAAAAAGACATTCGCCGTTTAGATGAAGCAACAAAACGAGTTGCCCATTGGTCTGATAAAATAGAAGACTCTAAAATCGGTCATCATGTTGCCGATCGTGGCTTTGTCGGTCATAAAGCCGCCAAAATGATGAAACGTTCTAAAAATATTGAAAAAAGAAAACTCACACAACTTGATGAAAAGAAAAAACTACTTCAAAATATTGAAGAAAGTAGTGACTTAGCACTTCACCCACTTCACTACCACTCCTCAACATTAATCTCTGTTAAAGATTTATCAATTACATTTGATCGTCCTATTTGCAAACACATTTCATTTGATTTACACAGTGGTGATCGCATTGCATTAATTGGAAAAAACGGTAGTGGTAAATCAAGTATCATTCGTTTATTATTGGGACAACAAATTCCCCATACCGGTGAGGTTTCAATTGGCAGTCAACTTAAAATCTCTTATATCAATCAAGATACCGGTCATTTAAAAGGGAGTCTCAAAGACTTTGCCACTAGACATCAAATAGATGAAAGTTTATTTAAAACTATTTTAAGAAAACTAGACTTTAGTCGTTTACAATTTGAAAAAAATATTGAAGACTTTAGTGGAGGACAAAAGAAAAAAGTATTAATCGCTAAAAGCCTTTGTGAACAAGCTCATGTATATATATGGGACGAACCGTTAAATTTTATTGATGTGTTAAGCCGTATTCAAATTGAAAACTTAATTAAAGAATATCAACCTACTATGATTTTTGTAGAACATGATATAGAATTTACAAATCAAATCGCCACTCATAAAGTTTATTTATAAAATAAAACCTCTTTTTACTTTAATAATGTAAAAGAGGTTTTTAACTTTAGAACTCATCTAAAATTTGTTGACGCTTTTTTTCATATTCTTCTTGTGTAATAAGTTTTTGCTCATAAAGTGATTGTAATTTTTTCAACTTTGCTTCAACGCTTTCTTCTTCATCTTCTTCAAAAACAATTTCATGGGTTGCAATTCCTTTTTCACTAAAAGCATTTTTATAATTAAAAACTGTGATACAAACTGCTACAAATGTCCATAATAATCCAAACAGTCCAGATGTTGGAATGGCTATAAATAATCCAATTAATACAAACGCACACCCTACTACAAAACCTATCATCGATTCAAATTTTGAGGGTTTGACTTTAACTCTTTTTTGTCCCATATAATCACCTCATTTTATGCTCTTCCTTAATTTAATAGTATCAAATTTTTATACTAGGTGCTATCTTTTTAAGTAATTTTATAAATAAATCAGTTTAAACAATCATGTCCTAATCTAATCAATTATTATCCTAATAAATAAAAAAGTCATGTACTATAATAAATTTAGCGTTTAGTTTAGATACCATTAAAAATAATACTTCCATAAAAACATGAATAAGACTATTAATCAAATAACAACATGATTCTTTCTTGAATTATTTTTTCTAATTCTTTTAAACGTTTATTTGATAATTTATATCTTGTATTTCTATCAAACTTAAAATTAATTAATTTTCTTAATTTATTTTTTTGTCTATTTGTCATTAACGGTTTAACAAAAGAAATGAAATCTTGATATGTAGCAGGACGTCGTGTAGAGACATAAGTATGAATATCTTTAAAATCATCGTCCATAGCATAACATAATAATGATAAACCATTGTCAAAGATAGGGGCTAGTGCAATAATTTTATTACTATGACTATCAACTAATAATCCAAAATTACCAAAATGTCTATCTTCATTTAAGATCACTGCATCGAATACTAACATATCTATAAGTTCTTGATAATAGTTATCACCTAAATTCTTATAATAGTCTATAACTGCTTCAATACCACCTGTTTTGATTAATCTACCAATAGGAATAAATGCGACACCTTGACTTGTAAACAATTCACAAGTTGAACATAATTTTCCTTTCCATTTAGATAAATCATAATCGTGCCAAAAAATTAGAAGCATAAGCCCTATTTCTAGGAATGATTCTTTTTTCTAACTATCTTTTTAATGATTGATCATTAACTTCTAAATCTAAAGGAATTTGTTTTTTCTTATCTTCATTAATAAAATCAATATGAACCAGTAATCCATCATTTGTATTTTCCATTGAAAAAAACAATAAATCATTATCAAATTGTTTTAAAACATATCTCATGAAAAAACCGTCCTTTCTATATAAAAAACATCCTATTCGTAAAATAGGATGACTTATTTCTTTATGGTGGAAGTGAGGGGAATCGAACCCCTGTCCAAAAGCAGTCCCCCTAAAGCGTCTACAGTTTAGCTTATTGATACATTTTAACAAGGCTACAATCAATAAGCAATTTTACACCTTGCGAGCTTATAAATTTTCGAGCAAATAATCTAAGCACTTATTTACCTTAACCCATAAGTTATAATACCACTAACTAAACTATGAGTAAATTTAGTCGTAGCATGCCAAAGTCTATGTCGACCTAATTAGGCAAATGAATAATTTGTTCTGTTTCCAGTTATTTGTTGTTGCACGTAACGTGTGCCTCCGACTGCAACTAAAGTCAAACTTGCCCCTGTCGAATCCAGGACACTCCCATAAATATGCGGACTAACCGCATAAAAACTGTAACACATTTATCTATATTAATCAATAATTATGTTTCATTGCTTTTTCAATATCACGCTTTGCATCACGTTCTTTTAAATCTTGACGTTTATCATACAATTTTTTCCCTTTTGCTAAAGCAATTTCTATCTTTGCTTTACTCCCTTTATCAAAATAAATTTTTGTAGGAACTAACGTATATCCGCCAATTTTAACTTCTTTTTCTAACTTTAAAATTTGTTTTTTATGAAGCAAGAGTTTTCTTGTACGAAGAGGTTCATGATTAAATAAATTTCCATGATCATAAGGTGCAATATGCATATTTTCAATAAAAGCCTCACCTGCTTTAATGCGTATAAAACTATCTTTTAAATTCGCACTGCCTTTACGAATCGACTTAATTTCAGTCCCTTGTAAAACTATTCCTGCCTCATAAGTTTCCTCAATAAAATAATCATGATATGCTTTTTTATTTTGTGCAATGATTTTCATTATTTAATCCCCCTATCGTTGTTTACGTTTTTGACGTTGTCTGCTTGAAGAAAAGACATGACTTCTTGAATTTCTTTTTCGTTTTTTAGGCGATGGATTTTCTTTGAAATGACGTTGATTAAGTTCAATTGTTTTAACTTGTCTTTTCTTTTTAACCTTTGATGTAACGACTTCAAAATCCACTTGTCCATCAACCTTAGAAGCACCAACTACTCTCACCTTCACTTTATCAGACATACGATATTGTTTTCCGGTTATTTCACCCACCAACATCATATACTGATCATCATAATGGAAATAATCCTCTGTTAAAGTAGAAATATGCACTAACCCATCAACTGTATTAGGTAACTCCACAAAAAATCCAAAACCGGTAACAGAAGCAATCAACCCTTCATAAACTTCACCAATATGACGTTGCATATACTCTGCCTTTTTCATATCCATGACATCACGTTCACAGTTAACTGCATCAATTTCACGATTTGATGAACTTTCCGCTAAATCTCCTAACACCTCACTAAAATGTTTAATTGTATTAGGACTCATATCTTGATTAAATACATAAGTACGAATTAAACGATGCACTAATAAATCCGGATAACGACGAATTGGTGAAGTGAAATGAGTGTAAAACTCATCGGCTAAACCATAATGTCCTAAACAATTCACATCATAACGCGCTTTTTGCATACATCTTAATAACAATGTTGAAATAATTCCATGTTCAGGTGTATTTTTAGTTTCTTCAATCAACTTACTAAGTTCATTAGGATACACATGATCTAAAGATCCTTTAATTTTATAACCTAACGTACTGGCAATTCTAGCGAAATTCAGTAACTTTTTCTTTTTAGGGTGTTCATGAACACGATAAATAAACGGTAAATCCAACCATTTAAAATGTTCAGCAATTGTTTCATTTGCTAATAACATAAACTCTTCAATGATTTTTTCACTAATACCACGTTCTCTAAGAACAATATCAATCGGTTTTCCTTTACGATCTACAATGACTTTTGCTTCTGGAACATCAAAATCAATAGCTCCTTTACGCTCACGTTTTCCTCTTAAAATAATGGCTAACTTTTCCATTAAGAAAAACATAGGGGCGACATGTTGATATTTTTTCGTTAATTTTTCATCACCATCTAATATCGCATTGACATTTTTATAAGTCATTCTTTCAGTTGAATTAATCACTGTTGGCAATATTTGATGTTCAACAACTTCGCCGCTTTGATTCACTTCCATTAAACATGTAATCGCTAAACGATCCACACGAGGGTTTAAAGAGCATATTCCATTAGACAATTTATGAGGTAACATTGGAATAACTCGATCAACTAAATAAACAGATGTCCCTCTAACCACTGCTTCTTTATCAATCGCCGAACCTTCTTTAACATAGTTTGAAACATCAGCAATGTGAACCCCTAATAAAAAGTTTCCATTTTTTAAACGTTTAATACTAATAGCATCGTCTAAGTCTTTAGCATCATCGCCATCAATAGTAACAATTAACTCATTTCTTAAATCAACACGATTTTGTTTATCTGCTTCACTGACCTCATCACCAATAGTCGATAATTCTGCAATAACCTCTTCATTAAATTCCGTCGATAAATCATAACGTGCCACAATGGATAAAATATCTACACCAGGATCATTTTTATGACCTAATATTTCAACAACTTCTCCAAGCATCGGTGTATCATAATCAATAATTTTCGCAACTACTTTGTGACCTTCCATTGCCCCTTTACGATCACCGACTAAAGTAATCATTTGATTAAACTTTGGATCATCAACAGAAAGTAAAAACTTTCGATTGCGGTTAACAACCAATCCTACCACACGACTAGAGCCTCTTTCTAAGATTTTAACGACTTCACCTTCTAATGACGCCCCATTACTTTTTTGTTTTATTTGAACTTGTACAATATCATTGTTTAAAGCACCGTTTAAATGATCTTTCGCCACATAAACATCTTCTTCATCTTCGCCCAAGTCAATAAAAGCAAACCCCTTAGCATTTAAGATGACCTTACCAGTAAATACTCCCATTTTTTCAGGTAAAAAATAGCGATCTCCAATTCCACGCTTAACTTTGCCCACATCTTCTAAAGCAACCATTATTTTCACAAATTCTTTAAACTGATGAGTTGTATTTTGCTCAAATACATGTGCTAATTCATGTATTTCCATTCCTTTATAGTCTGCTCGACCTAAATATTCTATTATTTTTTCTTTCATATTAACCTCCAAAAAAAAGCAGGACACATTGTCCTACTTAATTATCCCATTTGAATTACAATTGCTAACATGAAAAAGGCAACTCCTAATGCCATAGTTAATCTTGAAATAAATAACTCTGATCCTCTTTCTTTTTGTTGAGCAAATAAATTAGAATTCTGACCGGTAAATGCACTTACAAATCCGTCAGATTTTCCACTTTGTAATAAAGATAAGACAATTAATGCAATGCATACAATTACCATTATAATATCTAACATAATAAACCTCCTAATCTAAAAAACTTTTTGATACTAAAAAATTTATACGCGATACTATAATAACACATCTAATTTTAAATTACAACTCAATACAGTATTTGTTGAAAATGAGTAATTATACCATGTTTTCTTTATTTTCTAAAAACCATTGATAAGCAATTCGCGCTGTTCCATCTTCAACATAAATGACACCACATTTTTTAAACCCGTTTTTACAAATAACATGTTGCATCGTTTGGTTATCAAAATGCGTATCAATTTTTAAATTATTAATTTGTTGTTTACAAAACGCCACACATTCATTAAAAATGCCTTTAACTTTACCATCACTTGCCACTCGATGAATCACACCATAATCTAATTCATTTAACCATTGTCCATTTTCAATATTATCATAAGTTGGATCTTTTCCTACAAAAAACATAAATACACCATGTATTTGATGATGATATTCAATAACATATAAATGCCCTTGTTTAATATCATTTTCAATCAATGCTTGGCTAGGATAACCCTCTTTCCATTGGGTAGGATTATTTGAATTTAGCATATAAACTCTAGCGATGTCATAAATTTCCATAATTGTTTTTAAATCGTTGAAATTTGCTTGTCGTATCATATTATTCACACACCTTTTTTATAGTTTTATTATAATCATTATAATCATTATTCTATTAATCTTCAACTTTTAATATATAAAAAAACTCAGCTTTTGATATGTACCCTCTTTACTGGACAAACCAGTAAGGAGTTTTTTTATATGCGTTATAGTTATGAGTTTAAATTGGAATGTGTACAATTCTATAAAGAAACAGGCACATATCCACCAACACCCGAGAAAGTCAAACAACA
>JAGZJH010000036.1 GCA_018365815.1 Erysipelotrichaceae bacterium | reverse complement strand
TCTTAACGGCGAAGATAGTGCGCAAGTGCGAAAATAGCAAGTTGCCAGGCGATTGGTATCCTTATGGATACCTTTTTTTATTCCTTTTATGATCATTTTATATAGGTAGTTTAATATTGATTGTATTTGTACTACTTGTATACAAATTATCTATTCATAAATCTATAATTTGTAATTTTTGTCTATTACACTTTTTATCTACAATTTTGTTACATTTATAATATTGAAAATAATAGAATAATTTTCAATATTTAGGTATAAAGGATTTTGTAGAAAATAATTTCAATTATTTCTATTATTAATCTATATGAATAGAAAATTATTGATAATTTAATTAATACGTTAAAAGTCATTAATCTATCAAAAAAATTCTAATCATATGAACCATTTGATCTACTATATTAAGATTTATTTGTAGTGTTTTTTAGCTAATCATTTTCTATGAAGATTGCTAATATTTGTATTTATTAATTGAAGTGATTCAAAACTACATCTACCAAGATAATTCTTTTTACATATATTAATTTTAATTATTTAATAAGCACTCAAAAAATCGAAATTTTTTTTAAAAAGTATTGCTTAGACTATTACTTTGTGCTATAATAACTATCGTTGACGTGCGATGAAGTGCGAGGTTGCTGAAACACTGATAAACGTTGTCATGGCGGTGTATCAGGTAATTCGCATCGAGCAGTCTATTATTGAAATAGGCGAAAGGAGGAAGTAAACATGGCAAATAACAAAATTAGAATTAGATTAAAGGCGTTTGATCATAAGATCTTAGATGGGTCTTCTGAAAAAATTGTAGCAGCAGCTAAAAAAACTGGTGCTCAAGTGGTAGGTCCTGTACCTTTACCAACTGAAAAAGAGGTGTACACTGTATTGAGAGCGGTTCACAAATATAAAGATTCACGTGAACAATTCGAAATTAGAACACACAAGCGTTTAATCGACATTGTTAATCCAACACCTGAAACAATTGATGTTTTAACTCGTTTAGAATTACCAAGTGGTGTGGATATTGAAATTAAATTATAGTAAGAAAGGTTAAAAGGTGTAACTCATGAAAGGAATCTTAGGTCGTAAATTAGGAATGACTCAAGTATTTACAACTGATGGGTCTTTAATTCCTGTAACTGTTGTAGAAGCTACTCCAAATGTAGTGTTACAGAAAAAAACTGTAGAAAACGACGGTTATGAATCAGTCCAAGTTGGATTTGAAGACAAAAGAGAAGGTTTAGCAAATAAACCTGAAAAAGGGATTGCTGCAAAAGCAAATACTGCCCCTAAGCGCTTCGTTAGAGAATTTCGTGGTAGCGAAATGATGAGTTATGAAGTTGGAGACTTAATTAAAGTTGATAGCTTTGTAGCTGGCGAAGTAGTAGATGTAACTGGTACTTCAAAAGGTAAAGGTTATCAAGGTGTTATAAAAAGACATGGTCATAGTATCGGGCCAAAAGGACATGGTTCAGGTGCTCATAGAATCGTAGGTTCAATGGGGCCAATCGCACCAAACCGTATTTTACCTGGTAAAAAATTACCTGGACAAATGGGTAACGTTACTAGAACTGTGCAAAACTTAGAAGTAATCGCAGTAGATGTAGATAACAACTTATTATTAATCAAAGGTTCTGTTCCTGGACCAAAAAGAGGTTTAGTAATTGTTAAATCTGCAGTTAAAGCAAGTGGTAAAGTTAATCCTGCTGTTGAATTAGTAATTAATCAACAACCAGTAAATGAAAATGTAGAAGCAGCTGCTGAAGTAACAGCAGAAGCTGCAGAATAATTGTAGGGAAGGAGGATTTTACAAATGGCAAAAGTTGCAGTATACAACCAAGAAGGTGCTAATGTAAAAGAAATCGAATTAAATGATGCAGTATTTGGTATTGAGCCAAACAAACAAGCGATGTTTGATATGGTTTTATTACAAAGAGCATCAATTAGACAAGGAACACATAAAGTAAAAAATCGTACAGAAGTTGCTGGTGGTGGTAAAAAACCATGGAGACAAAAAGGTACTGGTAGAGCAAGACAAGGTTCAATTCGTGCACCTCAATGGCGTGGTGGAGGAGTTGTATTCGGTCCTAAACCAAGAAAATATGGTTTCAAAATCAATCGTAAAGTTGGTAGACTTGCATTAAGATCTGCTTTATCTTGCAAAGTAATTGATTCTGAATTAATGGTTTTAGATCAAATTGTTATGGAAGCTCCAAAAACAAAAGAAATGATTAGAGTTTTGGGGAACTTAGAAGCTCCAAGAAAAACTTTAATTGTTGTTGATGAAATTAATGAAAATGTTGCATTATCAGCAAGAAACATTCCTGGTGTAATGTTATTAGATGCTAAAGGAATTAATGTTTATGATGTAATGAACTCAAATAAACTAATTATTACTGAAGCTGCTGTAAAAGCAATTGAGGAGGTGCTAGCATAATGGCACATATTACTGATGTATTAAAGAAACCTGTGTTAACAGAAAGATCTTTAACTTTACAAGCTGAAGAAAATAAATATACTTTCGATGTAGAATTAGATGCTAACAAAATTGAAATTAAACACGCTGTTGAAAAAATGTTTAATGTAAAAGTGGTTAACGTTAATACAATGAGAGTTAAAGCTAAAACTAAACGTGTTGGAAAATACGTAGGTAAAACAAATAGAAGAAAAAAAGCTATTGTTACATTAGCTGAAGGAGATTCAATTAACTTATTCGGTGAAGAATAATTGAAAAAATATTGGGATTTGCCCAGAAAAGTAGGAGGAAACTAGAGATGGCAATTAAAAAGTATAAGCCAGTCACAAATGGTCGTCGTAATATGACATCATTAACTTATGATGAAATTACAACAAATAAACCTGAGAAATCACTAGTTGTTCGTTTTTCGAAAAAAGGTGGTCGTAACAATCAAGGTGTGATCACTACTCGTCACCATGGTGGAGGACATAAACGTTTATATCGTATTATTGATTTTAAACGTAATAAATTCAACATCCCTGGTAAAGTAGCAACTATTGAATATGATCCAAACAGAACTGCAAACATTGCATTAATCAACTATTTAGATGGTGAAAAAAGATATATCTTAGCACCAAAAGGATTAGAAGTTGGTATGGAAATTATCGCAGCTGAAAACGCAGATATTAAAGTAGGTAACTCATTACCAATGGGAAATATGCCTGAAGGTACAGTTATCCACAATATTGAAATGTCACCAGGTAGAGGTGGACAAGTAGCAAGAGCTGCTGGGGTTTCTGCTCAAATTCTTGGTAAAGAAGATAAATATGTAATCGTAAGATTAGCTTCTGGTGAAGTTAGAAAATTCTTAGCTAAATGTACTGCAACTGTTGGTGTTGTTGGTAATGAAGATCATGGATTAGTTAATTATGGTAAAGCTGGTCGTATGAGATGGAAAGGTGTTAGACCTACAGTTCGTGGTTCTGTAATGAACCCTAATGATCACCCTCATGGTGGTGGTGAAGGTAGAACTTCTATTGGACGTAAAGCACCTATGACACCTTGGGGTAAAAAAGCACTTGGTGTTAAAACTAGAAAGAATAAAAAGGCTTCAACTAAATTAATAGTTCGTCGTCGTAATGCTAAATAAAAAAGGAGGAAAAAATAATGGCACGTAGTCTTAAAAAAGGGCCTTTCGTAGATGGTCACTTAATGAAAAAAGTAGAAGCATTAAACGCTTCTGGAAAAAAAGAAGTTATTAAAACTTGGTCAAGACGTTCAACTATTTTCCCTCAATTTATTGAGCATACATTTGCTGTGTATAATGGGAAAGAACATATTCCAGTTTACGTTACTGAAGACATGGTTGGTCATAAATTAGGAGAATTCGCTCCAACAAGAACTTACCATGGTCATGATGCAGACGATAAAAAAACAGGTAAGAAATAAGAGAGGAGGAAGAATACATGGAAGCTAGAGCAACAGCTAAAATGATTCGTGTTGCCCCTCGTAAAACAAGATTAGTTGTAGACTTAGTTAGGGGTAAAGATGTTAAAGAAGCGTTAGGTATCTTAGAATATACTAACAAATCAGCAAGTCCAGCAGTTTATAAGGTAGTTAAATCTGCGGCTTCAAATGCAGTAAATAATAATGGTTTAGATGCAGATAAATTATTTATTAAAGAAATTTATGTTGACGAAGGTCCAACATTAAAAAGATACACTACAAAAGCAAAAGGTAGTGGAGCTCAAATTTTAAAAAGAACTAGTCATATCACAGTAGTGGTTGATGAAAGATAATTAGAAGGAGGTTACACAATGGGTCAAAAAGTTAATCCAATCGGGTTACGTGTAGGCGTTAATCGTAATTGGGATTCAAGATGGTACGCGAATGACAAAGATTTCGCAGGATTATTACATGAAGACATTAAAATCCGTGAATTCTTATCTAAAGAATTGAAATCTGCTTCTGTATCAAGAATTGAAATCGAAAGAACAAAAAATCGTGTAAATGTATATGTACATACTGCAAGACCAGGTGTTGTTATTGGTAAAGATGGTGAGTCAGTAGAAGCATTACGTAAAAAAGTATCTAAAATTACTGGAGATAAACAAGTGTTTATCAATATCGTTGAAATTAAAACTCCAGATGTTGTTGCTCAATTAGTTGCAAACAGCATTGCGGAACAATTAGAAAATCGTGCTTCATTTAGAACAGTTCAAAAACGTGCTATTCAAAGAGCAATGAGAGCTGGTGCAAAAGGAATTAAAACAAGTGTTTCAGGTCGTTTAGGTGGAGCTGATATGGCTCGTGCTGAAGGTTACTCTGAAGGAAATGTACCTCTTCATACATTAAGAGCTGACATTGATTATGCTACTGCAGAAGCTGATACTACTTATGGTAAATTAGGAGTTAAAGTTTGGATTTGCAAGGGAGAAATCTTACCTGAAAAGAAGAAAGGGGATAAATAACCATGTTAATGCCTAAAAGAACAAAATACAGAAGACCACATAGAATTAAATACGAAGGTAAAACTAAAGGTGGAGCTGAAGTATCATTTGGAGAATATGGATTAAAAGCCGCTGAAGGTGCTTGGATTACAAGTCGTCAAATCGAAGCAGCACGTATCGCCATGAACCGTCACATGAAACGTGGTGGACAAGTATGGATTAGAATCTTCCCTCATTTAGCAAAAACAAAAAAACCATTGGAAGTACGTATGGGTTCTGGTAAAGGTTCACCAGAAGAATGGGTAGCAGTAGTAAAAGAAGGTAGAGTAATGTTTGAAGTTGCAGGTGTAGAAGAGTCAGTAGCTCGTGAAGCCTTAAGACTTGCTTCTCATAAATTACCTATCAAATGTAAAATTGTTAAGAAAGGTGAGTAATTATGAAAGTTCAAGAAATTAGAAATATAGAAACTCAAGAATTACTTAACAAAGTAGAAGAGTTCAAAAAAGAATTGTTTGAATTAAGATTCCAACAAGCAACAGGTCAATTAGAAAACACAGCACGTGTTAGACAAGTACGTAAATCAATCGCTAAAATTAAAACAGTAATTAGAGAAAGAGAATTAAACAAATAAGGAGGTTAAACAATGGAAAGAAATAGTCGTAAAGTTTATACTGGAACAGTTGTATCTGATAAAATGGATAAAACAATTACAGTATTAGTTGAAACTCATGTTAAACATAAATTGTACGGTAAACGTGTTAAATCTTCTAAAAAGTTTAAAGCTCATGACGAAGAAGGTATTGCAAAAATGGGTGATACTGTAACAATTATGGAAACAAGACCACTATCTGCAACAAAACATTTCCGTTTAGTTGAAGTAGTTAAAAAAGCTGAAATTATTTAGAATGCTTCGAAAGGAGGTTAATCAGAGATGATCCAAAATGAATCTAGATTAAAAGTAGCTGACAATACAGGAGCTAAAGAAGTTCTTGTCATTAGAAATCTTGGTGGTTCAAATAGAAAATCAAGTAATATTGGTGATATTGTTGTTTGTACAGTTAAACATGCCACTCCAGGTGGTTCTGTAAAAAAAGGTGATGTAGTTAAAGCAGTAATCGTTAGAACTAAATATGGTGTAGGACGTAGTAATGGTTCTTATATCAAATTTGATGACAACGCTGTTGTAATTATTAAAGATGATAAATCACCTAAAGGGACTCGTATTTTTGGTCCTGTTGCCAGAGAGTTAAGAGATGCAGATTTCATGAAAATCGTGTCATTAGCTCCTGAAGTATTATAGTAGGAGGTACTAGAAATGAGAATACGTGTAGGTGACAAAGTAGAAGTTATCGCAGGTAAAGATAAAGGTAAACAAGGTGAAGTACTACAAACTATTGCTAAAGAAAATAGAGTAATTGTTGAAGGTATTAATATGGTAACTAAACATATTAAACCATCACAACAAGATACTGAAGGTGGTATTATCACTAGAGAAGCACCAATCCATGTATCTAACGTAGCTTATTATGATGAAAAAGCTAAAGCCGTTTCAAAAATTGGTTACGAATATGTAGATGGACGCAAAGTTCGTGTAGCAAAAAAATCAGGAACTCAAATTGATAAAAAAGGTAAGAAAAAATAGGGAAGGAGGACATAAGTAATGAACCGTTTACAAGCACGTTATAAAAATGAAATTGTTAAATCATTAATGGAAAAATTCAATTATTCTTCAGTAATGGAAGTTCCAGCTATTGAAAAAATTGTTATCAACATGGGAGTTGGAGATGCAGTTTCTAATTCAAAAGTGTTAGACGACGCTGTTAATGAATTAACTCAAATTACAGGACAAAAACCTGTTGTAACTAGAGCTAAAAAATCAATCGCAGGGTTTAAATTACGTGAAGGTATGCCAATTGGTTGTAAAGTAACTTTACGTGGTGAAAAAATGTTCGAATTCTTAGATAAATTAGTTTCTATCAGTTTACCTCGTGTAAGAGATTTTAGAGGTGTTTCTAAAGATTCTTTCGATGGTAGAGGAAACTACACTTTAGGTGTAAAAGAACAATTAATCTTCCCTGAAATTAATTTCGATAAAGTAAATAAAGTAAGAGGAATGGACATTGTAATTGTAACTACAGCTAATACTGACCAAGAAGGTCGTGAATTATTAGCACAATTAGGAATGCCTTTCCAAAAATAGAAGGAGGACATATATATGGCTAAAACATCTATGAAAGTGAAACAACAACGTCCTCAAAAGTTTAAAGTACGTGAATATACACGTTGCGAACGTTGTGGTAGACCACATTCAGTAATTCGTAAATTCAAACTTTGTCGTATTTGTTTCCGTGAATTAGCTTATAAAGGTGAAATTCCAGGTGTTAAAAAATCAAGCTGGTAAAATTGATTTTAGATATAAAGATCCAAGTGGAAGGAGGACTTGCAGATGGTAATGACAGATCCAATTGCAGATATGTTAACAAGAATCCGTAATGCTAACCAACAACGTCATGAAACAGTTGTAGTTCCAGCATCTAATTTAAAAGTTTCAATTGCTGAAATTTTAAAGAATGAAGGATTTATTAAAGATTATAAAGTCGAAGGTGAAGTGGCAACTAGAAATATCACTATCACATTAAAATACAAAGGTAATGATAGAGTAATTACAGGTTTAAAAAGAATTTCTAAACCAGGATTACGTACTTATGTTAAAGTAAATGAAATTCCTAAAGTATTAAATGGTTTAGGAATCGTTATCTTATCTACTTCTCAAGGTATTATGACTGATAAAGAAGCAAGAGCTAAACAAATCGGTGGAGAAGTGTTAGCTTATATTTGGTAATAAAAAAATAAATTATCCAGGAGGTGCTATAAATGTCTCGTGTTGGTAACAAATTAATCAATGTACCTGAAGGCGTAACTGTTGAAGTTGCTGCTGATAATACTGTAACAGTATCAGGTTCAAAAGGGACTTTAGTGAAACAATTTTCTCCAGTTATTACAATTGAACAAGAGGGAAATGTAATCACAGTAAAAAGAAGTAGTGATGTGAAATCACATAAGCAATTACATGGTACTACTAGAGCAATTCTTGCTAATATGATCGAAGGTGTTCATAATGGTTATAAAAAAGAATTAGAAATCGTAGGTATTGGGTACCGTGGACAAATGAAAGGGAATAACTTAGTATTAAATATTGGTTACTCTCACCCAGTTGAAATCGAACCAGAAGAAGGAGTAAAAATTGAAACTCCAAATCAAACTAGCATTATCGTTAGTGGAATCGATAAAGAAAGAGTTGGGGAAATCGCTGCAAGAATTAGAGCAGTAAGAAAACCTGAACCATATAAAGGTAAAGGGATTAAATATAAAGATGAAACTATTATTAGAAAAGAAGGTAAAACTGCTGGTAAAAAATAATAGTTAATTAAGAAAGGAGTTACAATATTATGATTAAAAAAGTTTCACGTAATGATGTTCGTCTAAAACGTCATGCTAGAGTTCGTAATAAAATTAGTGGAACTCCAGAATGCCCACGTTTAAATGTGTTCCGTTCAAACTCTCATATTCATACTCAAATTATTGATGATGTTAATGGTGTTACTTTAGCAGCTGCATCTAGTGTTGATATGAAATTAGAAAACGGTTCAAATATCGAAGCTGCTAAAGCAGTTGGAACTGAAATTGCAAAAAGAGCATTAGCTAAAAATATTGAAAAAGTAGTATTTGACCGTGGTGGATATGTTTATCATGGACGTGTAAAAGCTGTAGCTGAAGCAGCAAGAGAAGCTGGGCTTAAATTCTAGAAGGAGGTAAAACATGGAACAACGTAGACAAAGAAACCCTAGAGGGCCAAGAAATCAAGAAAAAGAATTTGAAGAACGTGTTGTTACTATTAACCGTGTTACAAAAGTAGTTAAAGGTGGACGTAAATTCCGTTTTGCTGCTTTAGTAGTAATTGGAGATAAAAAAGGTCGTGTTGGTTTTGGAACTGGTAAAGCAAACGAAGTGCCTGATGCGATCAGAAAAGCTTCTGAAGCTGCAAAACGCAACTTAATTAATGTACCTGTACTTCATGGAACTACACCTCACGAAGTAACTGGAGTTTATGGGTCTGGTAAAGTATTTATTAAACCAGCTACTGAAGGTACTGGAATTATCGCAGGAGGTCCAGTTCGTGCGGTAGTAGAATTAGCAGGATATACTGATATCTTATCTAAATCTATCGGATCTAGAACACCAATTAACATGGTTAGAGCTACTATTGAAGGTTTAGCATCTTTAAAAACAGTAGAACAAGTTTCTCAATTAAGAGATAGAACTAAAGAAGAAATATACGGATAGGAGGGCGTAAAGAATGGCTAAAGAAGTTATGATTACGCTTGTAAAAAGTCCAATTGGTTCAACAAAAAGCCAAAAAGACACTCTTAAAGCGTTAGGTCTTAATAAAATTAGAAAAACTGTAACAAAAGAAAACAACGTTTTTATTCAAGGGATGATTAAAAAAGTTGCTCATCTTGTAGAAGTTAAAGAAATTTAATAGGAGGTGTGACAATGAAATTACATGAATTACAATACACAGAAGGTGCACGTAAAGCAAGAAAACGTGTAGGTCGTGGAACAAGTTCAGGTTCTGGTAAAACTTCTGGTAGAGGTCAAAAAGGTCAAAATTCAAGATCTGGTGGAGGTAAAAAACCTGGTTTTGAAGGTGGACAAACTCCTTTATTCATGCGTATTCCAAAACGTGGATTCACTAACTACACTAGAAAAGAATATGCAATTGTTAATCTTGATGGATTAAATCAATTTGATGAAGGTACAGTAGTTACTCCTGAATTATTAATTGAAACAGGATTAGTTAAAAAAGAATTAGATGGTATTAAGGTATTAGGTAACGGAGAATTAGAAAAAGCGTTAACTATTAAAGCGCATAAATTCTCGAAATCAGCTGTTGCCGCAATCGAAGCTGCAGGTGGAAAAACTGAGGTGATCTAATATGATTACTTTTATTAAAAAAGTATTTCAAAAAGGTGAGCTTCGTCAAAAGATTTTATTTACGCTAGGTATGTTATTTGTATTCCGAATTGGAAGTGCAATAACAATACCTGCTATTGATAGTAGTAAATTATCTTCTGGCTTAGGTGATACAGGTATCCTTGCCTTAATGAATATGCTTGGTGGGGGTTCTTTAGAAAGATTCTCACTCTTTTCACTAGGGGTTTCTCCTTATATTACTGCTTCTATTATTATTGAGTTACTATCGATGGATGTTATTCCTACCTTGACTCAATGGAAAGAAGAGGGAGAAGTTGGGAGAAAGAAAAAAGATAAAGTTACACGTTATGTAACAGTAGTTTTAGCTGCGATACAAGGATTTAGTTTAACATATGCTTTTGATAGAAGTTATGGTATACTAAGAGAGTCATCTATGATTTCATATGCTTATGTTGTATTAGTAATGGTTGCTGGTGCAATGTTTGCAATGTGGATGGGAGATCAAATGACTAATAAAGGAATTGGTAATGGTATCTCATTATTAATTTTTACAGGTATTATTTCAAATCTTCCAAGCAGCTTTATTTCTGCCTTTCAAAATCTAGTTTCTTTAGATAAAGGAACTCAGTCTCTACTTTTAGGAGCTTTGAATTATTTATGTTTTATATTATTATATTTATTGATTGTTATCTTTGTTATTTATAACGAAGGAGCAGTTCGTAAAATTAAGATTATTTATACACGTAATTCAAATCCTATGATGAGAACAAAAGATACTTCATTTATTCCAATTAAAATCAATAGTGCAGGGGTTATTCCAGTAATTTTCGCTTCATCAATGTTGGCAACACCCTTAACTGTTAGTCAATTAATTGGAAATTCAACAGTAAAAGAAGTAGTTGAAAAAATTTGTACATATAATATGCCTACTAAATATCCAATTGGGTTTATATTATATTTACTTTTAATCATTTTATTTTCATTCTTCTATGCAAATATGCAGATTGATGTAAATAAAATAAATAACGATTTAGCTAGTAATGATGGAATGATTCCAGGATATAATATTTGGAAAAGAGATAAAGTTAAAAATCCTGATATGAAACCATCACCTACTGAGATACATTTATATAAAGTATTAAATAGGTTAACTGTTGTGGGTGCAATTTTCTTAATGATTATTGCAATTATCCCAATATTAATTCCAGTTATTTGGGAGTCAATTGCTAATAGTGCAGTTACTTTATATGGGACTGGATTAATTATCGTAACAGGTGTTGCGTTAGAAACAGTAGATCAAATGAAAACATATATTACAAGAAAAGAATACAAAGGTCGCATTCGTAGATAATTAAAGAAAAGAGGCATTACAAAATGAATATTATTTTAATGGGTCCTCCAGGAGCAGGAAAAGGAACTCAAGCTGAAAAATTAGTTGAAAATTTAGGTTTAGTTCAAATTTCAACTGGAGATATATTTAGACAAGCTATGAAAGATAGCACTAAGGCTGGTGTAAGTGCAAAATCTTATATCGATCAAGGGTTATTAGTTCCTGATGAAATTACTAATGATATTGTGAAAGAAAGACTCGAACAAGGTAATTTTGGTAATGGATTTATTCTAGATGGTTATCCACGCAATGTGTTTCAAGCAAAATCTTTAGAACAAATTTCTCAAGAATTAGATGTGAAAATTGATGCTGTAGTAAATATTGATGTTGATTTTGAACAATTAGTAGAACGTCTTTCTGGTAGAAGAATTTGTAGAGATTGTGGTGCAACTTACAATTTAAAATTTAAACCTAGTAAAGTTGAAGGCGTTTGTGATAAATGCGGTGGAGAACTTTATCAAAGAAGTGATGAAGATGAAGCTACAGTAAAAACACGCTTAAATACTTATGTTGAACAAACTCAACCATTAATTGAATATTATGGAAATAGCGGTCAATTAGTAAGAATCAATGGTGATCAATCAATGGAAGATGTATATGCAGACATCGAAAAAAGTTTAGGTGTTTAAAATGATTGTCACAAAAAATAAAAGAGAAATTGAATTGATGAAAGAAGCTGGACGTATTGTTGCACTTGTTCATCAAAAAATGGCGGAAGTAATTAAGCCAGGTATTACAACTTTAGAACTAGATGCTATAGCAGAAAAAATCATTGTAGATCACGGAGCAAGACCGTCATTTAAAAACTATGGTGGTTTTCCTGCTAGTATCTGTACTTCAATTAATGAAGAGATTGTTCATGGTATTCCAAGTTCTCGAGTTTTAAAAGAAGGAGATATTATCTCAGTTGACGTTGGAGCTTGTTATAAAGGGTATCATGGCGATAGTGCATGGACTTATGCAGTTGGTGAAGTTTCAGATGAAGCCAAAAGAGTAATGGAAGCAACTAAAGGATCTTTGTTTGCGGGATTAGAATTTGCTAAAAATGGTAATAGACTCTCTGATATATCTCATGCAGTTGAAGTGTATTTAAACGAACATGGTTGTACAACTCCTTTAGAATATACTGGACATGGTGTTGGATCACAATTACATGAAGATCCTGCAGTTCCAAATTATGGAGCACCAGGTCGTGGACCTCGACTTAAAACAGGTATGACAATTGCAGTTGAACCTATGGGTCATGGAGGAAAGGCAGATATTCGTATACTAGAAGATGATTGGACAGCTATTACAGCCGATGGCTCATTAGCAGCCCATTATGAACATACTATTGTCATTACTGATGATGGGTATGAAATTCTAACAAAACTTTAAAGTAAAGGAGATTAGTTCAATGGCTAAAAAAGATGATGTAATTGAAGTAGAAGCAACTGTAGTCGAAACATTACCAAATGCTACATTTAAAGTTGCTTTAGAAAATGGAGTTGTTATTGATGCTCACGTTTCTGGTAAAATCCGTATGAACTACATTCGCATTTTACCAGGGGATAAAGTAACAGTTGAAATATCTCCATATGATTTAACACGTGGGCGAATCACATTTAGACATAAATAAGTCTTCCAAAAGGAGGGAAAGAAGATGAAAGTAAGACCATCAGTAAAACCAATGTGTGATAAATGTAGAGTAATTAAACGTAAAGGGAAAGTCATGATTATTTGTGAAAACCCTAAACATAAACAAAGACAAGGATAATTAGGAGGAAATAGTATGGCACGTATTGCAGGTGTAGATATACCACGTGAAAAACGTGTAGTAATTTCATTAACATATATTTATGGAATTGGTAAGCCAAGAGCTCAAGAAATCTTAAAAACTGTTGGAATCAGCGAAGATGTAAGAGTTAAAGATTTAACAGAAGAAGAAATTGGTAAAATTAGAAAAGAAGTAGAAAAATTCAAAGTTGAAGGAGACCTTCGTAGAGAAACTGCATTAAACATTAAACGTTTAATGGAAATTGGTAGCTACCGTGGAATTCGTCATCGTAAAGGACTTCCTGTACGTGGACAAAAAACTAAAACAAATGCTCGTACTCGTAAAGGTAAAGCACGTCCAATCGCTGGAAAGAAAAAATAGTTAGGAGGGTATACTAAATGGCAAAAGTAAAACAAAATACACGTGGTAAAAGACGTGTTAAGAAAAATATTGCAAAAGGTGTAGCACATGTTCATTCAACATTTAATAATACAATTGTAACAATTGCTGATGAACATGGTAATGTACTAACTTGGTCAAGTGCAGGAGCTTTAGGATTTAAAGGTTCAAGAAAATCAACTCCTTATGCTGCACAAATGGCTGCTGAAGCTGCTGCTAAAGCGTCAATGGATCAAGGAATGAAAACAGTTGAAGTTAATGTAAAAGGTCCTGGACCAGGACGTGAAGCAGCAGTTCGTGCTTTACAAGCTGCAGGATTAGAAGTTACAGCTATTAACGATGTAACACCAATTCCACATAATGGATGTCGTCCACCAAAACGTCCTCGTGGATAATAAAATCAAAATCTAAGAGGAGGGAAAGGCATGCAAAAATTTGAGAAAGCAAATTTTAATATCCAAGAATATAATGAGTCAGAAAATTATGGTAAGTTTGTAATTGAACCTCTTGAAAGAGGATTTGGAACTACTTTAGGTAATTCTTTGAGACGAGTATTATTATCTTCTCTTCCAGGTTCTGCTGTCAATTCAATTAAAATTCAAGGAGCAATTCATGAATTTTCTGCAGTTGATGGTGTTGTTGAAGACGTTACTACAATCATTTTAAATTTAAAACAATTAGTATTCGATATTGAAGATGATACAAATGTTACAATGCGTATCGATGTAAAAGGTCCTGCGACTGTAACAGCTGCGGACATTCAGTGCCCTGAAAACGTGAGAATGATTAGTGATGATTTAGTTATTGCTCATGTTGCTGAAGGAGCAAACTTCTACATGGAGATGTACGCTAAAAAAGATCGTGGATATGTTAGCTCAGAGATTAATAAAAAATCAATTAATCAAATTGGTATTATTCCAACTGACTCAATTTACTCTCCAATTGAAAAAGTATCTTATTCAGTAGAGCCAACTAGAGTTGGGCAAAGTGTTAAATATGATCAATTAGTAATGGAAGTAATTACAAATGGATCAATTAAACCACACGAAGCAATTGCTTTAGCTGCTAAAATTTTAGTTGAACATTTAAATTTATTTGTTGACTTAAACGATATGGCTGTAAATATGGAAATCATGTCTGAAGCCACTACTGATTCAACAAACAAAGTCTTAGATATGACTATTGAAGAATTAGATTTATCAGTACGTTCATACAATTGTTTAAAACGTGCTGGCATCCAAACTGTTCAAGAGTTAGCAGATAAGACTGAAGAAGAAATGATTAAAGTGAGAAACTTAGGTAAAAAATCACTTAAAGAAGTTAAAGAAAAATTACACGAATTAGGATTAGGTTTCAGACCTGCTGAATAATTCTATTCTATATAGGAAGGAGCGCTTATATAATGGCTAAAAATAGAAAATTAGGACGTACTTCTGATCAAAGAAAAGCAATGTTACGTAATCTTGCCACTGATGTAATCATCAATGGTAAAATTGAAACTACTGTAACTAGAGCTAAGGAAGTTCGTTCAATTGTTGATGAATTAATTACATTAGGTAAACGTGGAGATTTACATGCAAGAAGACAAGCTGCAGCTATTCTTTTCAATGTTAAAGATGAAACAATTTCAAAAAATGCAGTTCAAAAATTATTTGATGATATTGCACCTAAATATGCAGATGTTAATGGTGGATACACACGTATTTTAAAAACTTATAACCGTAAAGGTGACAATGCCCCAATGGCAATCATCACTTTAGCATAGTACATGATTGAGGAGTTAATCTCCTCTTTTTTTATTGTTCCTATTGTCTTGACATATGTAAATTGAACTACTACAATATAATGGAATTGGAAATGGAGGAAATATGGAAAAAAGTATAGAAATTAAAAATTTATCATTTGAATATGATGAAGGATTAAACACAATTAATAATATTTCTTTAGATATAGAAAAAGGCTCATATACCATTATTTTAGGGCATAATGGAAGTGGTAAATCTACAATTGCAAAATTAATTATTGGACTATTAGAAGCAAAAAGCGGAAGAATTTATGTAGATGGAATAGAGTTAACTGAAGAAACCTTATATCAAGTTCGTAGCAAAGTGGGGATTGTTTTTCAAAATCCAGATAACCAATTTATTGGTGCAAGTGTTAGAGACGACATCGCTTTTGGATTAGAAAATAAATGTGTACCACCCAAAGAAATGGATTCAATTATTAACCAATATGCTTTAAAAGTGAATATGCAAGATTTTCTAGATCATGAGCCGACAAAACTTTCTGGCGGTCAAAAACAAAGAGTCGCAATTGCTGGTATATTAGCCATGTCACCTGATATTATTATACTAGATGAAGCAACAAGTATGCTTGATCCTAAAGGTCGTCGTGAAATCAATGAGTTAGTTAAAGAAATTAATAACGAATCAAACATGACTGTTATTTCAATAAGTCACGATATTGAAGAAGCAGTTAACGCTGATTATATAATCCTATTAAACAAAGGGGAAATTGTTAAAACAGGTAAACCTGAGGAAATACTAATGGACGAAAAATTATTAGCTTCATTAGAATTGGACGTTCCATTTGCTTATAAAGTTTCAAAAGCGTTAGAAGCTAAAGGAATAAAGGTAGGAATGAATTTAAAAGAAAAGGAGTTAGTTGAAAAATTATGTCAATTGAATTTGAAAAAGTAAGCCATATATATAGTCATAATACTCCTTTTGAATATTTGGCTATTAAAGATATCGATTTAAAAATAGAAAAAGGGTCATTTACTGCCATTATCGGTCATACTGGTAGTGGAAAATCTACTTTAATACAACATATCAATGCATTAACCTTTCCCACATCAGGTAAAGTAACAATCAACGATTTTATTATAGATGCCTCAAACCCACCTAAAGGATTAAAACAATTAAGGAAAATGGCAGGATTAGTTTTTCAATTTCCTGAATACCAGTTATTTGAAGAAACCATTGAAAAAGACATTATTTTTGGCCCATTAAATTTTGGCGAAGATGAAGAACAAGCAAAGGCTAAAGCAAAAGAAGTATTGAATTACGTTGGATTGGATGGAAGTTATTTAGAAAAATCACCTTTTGATTTATCAGGTGGCCAAAAAAGACGTATTGCCATTGCAGGGATTTTAGTCATGGATCCGGATATTTTAGTTTTAGACGAACCAACAGCCGGTCTTGATCCTCAGGGTGCAAAAGAGATGATGGATTTATTCAAGAGACTTAATGAACAAGGAAAAACAATCATCATTGTTACCCATGATATGAATCACGTACTTAATTATTGTGATAATGTGGTTGTAATGAATAAAGGAAAAATTGTAAAAATTGGAACAGTAGAAGAAATTTTTAAAGAAGCAGATTATTTAGAATCATTAAGTATAGACTTACCAATTATTACACATTTAATTTATGAACTAAACAAAAACGGATTTCATATCGATCCTACTATTAAAAATATAGAAGAATTAGTAAATGCAATAGGAGGGCAATAAATGGGAAATATAACTTTAGGCAGATATTTGCCAATAAATTCATTTATACATCGCTTAGATCCACGTTTAAAAATTATGAGTTTATTGTTACTTTTAATTAGCATCTTCTTTGATTCAGGGTTTATTGGATATGCTATCTTGACAGTATTTGTATGCCTTGTCGTAAAATTAGCAAAGATCAAAATTTCGTATGTACTAAAAGCATTAAAACCAATGATATTTATGATGTCATTTTTAATGATTTTAAATATTTTCATGATTCGCCAAGGTACAGTTTTAATTTCACTTGGTGATTTTAAAATATATACTGGGGGATTCATTCAAACCGCTTATATCCTAATCAGATTAGTTTTAATCGTTACTTTAACGACCGTTTTAACAGCATCGACAAAACCATTAGACTTAACACTAGGACTAGAACATTTATTTAATCCATTTAAAAAAATAGGATTTCCGGCACATGAAGTTTCAATGATGATATCAATTGCTTTACGCTTTATTCCAACGTTATTAGAAGAAACAGAACGTATCATGAAAGCTCAATCAAGTCGTGGAGTTGATTTTAAAGAAGGTTCTTTAAAAGAAAAAATAAAAGCAATTGTTTCGTTGATTGTTCCCTTATTTATTTCAGCATTTCAACGCGCAGAAGAACTAGCAAACGCAATGGAAAGTAGAGGATATAATCCAGAGGGAAAACGAACACGTTATAAACAACTTCACTGGTCATTTCAAGATACTTTATCAATGGGAACTGTAACTGTACTATCAGTTGGAATTATTATCATGAGTGTGGTGATTTAATGGTTAGAATTAAATGTAAAGTGAGTTATGATGGCAGTAAATTTTATGGCTTTCAAGTTCAAAATAAAGAGCGAACAATTCAAGGTGAAATTCAAAAAGCATTAAAAAATATATGTCAAAGTGAAGTAATTATTCATGCTTCGGGAAGAACAGATGCTAAAGTTCACGCTAAAGCACAAATTTTTCATTTTGACACTACAAAACAAATGCCATCGAATAAATGGAAAATGGCAATGAACCATTTTTTACCCAATGATATACATATTTTAGAATGTGAGGAAGTAGACGAAAACTTTCACTCAAGATATAGTGCTGTTCAAAAAGAATATCGTTATTATTTAAGTACAAATGAATATTCGCCTTTTGAAACAAATTATATTTACCAATATAATCGACCTTTAAATCTCCAACTAATGCAAGAAGCAGCAAAGCTATTTATAGGAAAACACGACTTTGCTTCATATTGCAGTTATGATCAATATGGAAATACAATTAGGACAATTTATAAATTTGAAGTGAATGAGAAAAATGGAATTGTTGAATTTATCGTTAGAGGCGATGGATTTCGTCGCTACATGGTTAGACATTTGGTAGGAGCTTTAATTCAAATTGGCGCCCATCGTTTTACCATAAATCAAGCAAAAGATCGATTAGAAAGCTGTGGAAAAGAACATATTTTATTCAAAGCTAAACCACAAGGACTATATTTATATCAAGTCGATTATGAATAAACAATAAAGGAAGATCATATAATAGTATGATCTTTTTTTATGAAAGGAATGATACGATTTGATTTACCAAAATATTATCGAAACCATAGGGAATACCCCATTAATTCCATTATCACAGATAAATAAAAATATTTATGCAAAAGTTGAGTTTTTCAATCCTAGTGGGAGCATCAAAGATCGTGCAGCATTTGAAATTATTCAAAATTTAATAAAAACCAAACAAATTCAAAAAGGGGGTACACTCATTATTCCGACAAGTGGAAATATGGGAATTTCAACTTGTATGATCAGTCAATATTATAATTTAGATGTTGTTGTAGTGATGCCTGAAAATATGTCAATTGAAAGAAGAAAATTACTTCTATTATATGGAGCTAAAATTATACTCACTCCTTCAAAATTAGGAATGAAAGGAAGCATTGATAAAGCCAAGAGTTTATTAAATACAATTCCAAACAGTTATTTAATTAAGCAATTTGAAGATCAAATGAATATCAATGCACATATAAAAACTGCACGTGAAATAGACCAAGATTTACCTGAAGTAGAAGTAATTGTTGCAAGTATAGGAACGGGTGGAACAATTAGAGGAATATTAGAATATTTTAAAAATAGTCAAGTTGAAGTCATTGGTGTAGAACCACAAAATTCTCCTTTAATTACAAAAGGTCAAAGTGGAAAACATAATATTCAAGGAATAGGGGCTAATTTTATTCCAAATTTAATTAAAGATGTTTTATCATTGCATATTGAAACAATAAGTGAACAAGAGGCTTATGAAACATGTTTTAATCTTGCAAAAAAGGAAGGGATTGTTGCAGGAATTTCATCAGGAGCAGCCTTATCAGTAGCAATTCAACTGTCAAAACTACCAAAGTACCAAGATAAAAAAATAGTTGTTATTTTACCGGATACTGGTGAGAGGTATTTAAGTAGTGAGTTAATGGAAAAATTAGATGAAAAAATATAATTTAATAGATAAAATTTTAAAAGTAGACCAAGCAGCTAAAAGTTATTGGAATGTTATTTTGAATTATCCAGGTGTTCATGCGATATTTTTTTACAAAATTGCACATTATTTATGGCTAATGAAAAGATATACAATAGCTAGGTGCATAAGTCAGTTTGCGAGATTTTTTACGGGAATTGAAATTCACCCAGGTGCAACTATTGGTAAACGTGTTTTTATAGATCATGGTATGGGAGTAGTCATCGGAGAAACAGCAGTGATAGAAGATGATTGTATTATTTATCATGGGGTAACTTTAGGAAGTATAAAAGATGATCCGATTAAAAGACACCCTACAATTAAAAAAAACGTAGTGTTAGGGGCATCATGTAAAATTTTAGGAAACATAACAATTGGAGAAAACTCTAAAATAGGAGCAATGGCAGTAGTTTTAAATGATGTTCCTCCTAATTGTACGGTAGTCGGTATAAAAGGTAGAGTTATAAAAAAAGTGTAAATAAAATTAAAAAAATGTTGAGTATATGTTGACAATTTGCTTGAACAAAGTATAATAAAGAATGGCACTGTAATGCCCAAGTAGCCCCGGAAACTACAGGAGGAAATATACAATGCGACAAACAACAATGGCAAAAGAATCAACAATTGAACGTAAATGGTACGTAGTTGATGCTGAAGGACTTACTTTAGGACGTTTAGCTTCTGAAGTAGCAACTGTATTAAGAGGAAAACATAAACCAACATTTACACCACATGTAGATACTGGAGATTATGTAATCATTATTAATGCTGAAAAAGTAGTAATGACTGGTAAAAAACTTGATAAAGTTAAATATTACAGCCATTCTGGATGGGCTGGTGGTTTAAAAGTAAAAACTGCTAGAACTTTCCAAACTAAAAACCCTACTGGGTTTGTGGAAGCAGCTGTTAAAGGAATGTTACCACACAATACATTAGGAAGAAAACAAGGAATGAAATTATTTGTTTATACAGGTAATACTCATCCACACGCAGCTCAAAAACCTGAAGAATTAAAAATTAAAGGTTAAGAAGGAGGACTACTATGGCAAACGTACAATATAGAGGAACAGGACGTAGAAAATCATCTGTAGCACGTGTTATTTTAACACCAGGTACAGGGAAATTTGTAATCAATGGAAAAGATGCTAAAGAATACTTAGCATCAGACATCTTATTAATGGTGGTAAATCAACCATTAGAATTAACTGCTACAACAGATAAATTTGATGTTTCAGTTAATGTTAAAGGTGGGGGATATACTGGTCAAGCTGGTGCTATCCGTCATGGTGTTTCAAGAGCTTTATTAGAAGCTGGTTCTGATTATAGACCTGCGTTAAAAGCAGCCGGATTCTTAACTCGTGATGCACGTGTGAAAGAACGTAAAAAATACGGTCTTAAAGCAGCTAGACGTGCTCCACAATTCTCTAAGAGATAATTTACAAAATTTATTTATTCAAGTTTTAGGAACTGCAAAAAAACAAACAAAGGAAAAAGCCCTATTTATAGGGCTTTTTTCATATTGTGCCGGGCATGGCATGAATTCAGTTGGAGATAAACCAACCACAGGTATTTACCGCCAAGTGTAGTGAATCACAAGCTGTTGATAGTGATGTCATTAGTGGAGGAAGTGGTGTAGCAATTATTTTAAGTGTACGCATAGAAACTTGATGAGACTAAATGGTGGATAAGGTTGCTGAACAAACTGAAATCCAAAAGGTAAACGTAAAACCAAGGCAGTAAATAGATAGGCTATACTAAATTGAAGAACTGTTACAATAAAGAAAAATAAAAGTGAGGTAGTCTAAAATGGCAAGAGAAAGAAGAAATTACAGTGATGAATTTAAACAAAAAATTGTAGAATTATACAACAGTGGGAAGCCAAGAGACGAATTAATCCGTGAATACGAATTATCTTCTTTTGCTTTATCTTTTTGGATTAATAAATATAACTCTTCTGGTTCATTTAGTATCGATGATAATCGTACTGAAGAGGAAAAGGAATTAATTAAACTTCGTAAGGAAAATCAACGTTTAAAAACGAGAAATGATATTTTAAAGCAAGCAGCGCTGATTATGGGACGAAAATAAATCTTATCATTTCCAATGCCAATAAATATCCAAATAATACAATGTGTTAACTTTTTAGTATTGGTAGAAGATTGTCATATTATTCTACAAATAACTCACTAAACGATGAAAAGAATCCAAAAGATAATAAGTTAAATATGAAGATTATCATAAAACCTTCATGAATAGCTAAAATAGTTATGGCTCTAGGAAGAAAAAAAGAGAATTAGCTAAACAGAATTTAACTGTTAGCAGACGTAAAATTAGCCGTATAATGAAAGAAAAAGGATTAGTATCTAATTACACAGTAAAGCAATTTAAATTACATAAGCCAACATATAATAACGATCTAATTAAAAATGAACTCAATAGAAACTTTAAGCAAAAGGAAAGAATGAATGTCATTGTAAGCGATTTAACTTATGTAAATGTTAATGGTAAATGGAATTATATATGCACCATCATTGACCTATATAATAGAGAAATTGTAGGCTATGCAGCAAGCAAAAATAAAGATGCAAAGTTAGTCAAAAAAGCAATTAATAGCATTAACTATGATTTAAGTAAAATAATCCTATTTCATGCAGATAGAGGAAATGAATTTAAAAATCAGATGATCGATGACGTATTAGAAACATTCGATATTCGACGTTCATTAATTGCCAAGGGATGTCCTTATGATAATGCAGTAGCAGAAGCAACTTACAAAATATTTAAAACTGAGTTTGCTTTTAACAGACGATTTAAAAACTTTGAAGA
>JAGZJH010000002.1 GCA_018365815.1 Erysipelotrichaceae bacterium | reverse complement strand
GGTTTGGTATCAAAAAGAGATACTATGATAATCTCGTAGTATCTCTCCCTAATTGGAATATTATGTTTTTGCAAGCAGGTAAACACAGGTTATTTCTTAATATCCTTTTGTTTGGGAAACTCCTGACTCCCATTTGCTCACAGCTTGCCTTGATACATTTAATAATTCTGCTAACTTTTCTTGTGACATACCTTGTGATTTTCTTAAATTCTGTAATTTCTCTCTAAATTCCATTTTCCTCACCTCAATGTAATTGTATCATGACCACTCTAAAACTCTACCAAATTTTGTTTGCATTTAAGGCAACTTTAAGTTGCAAGTGTTAAAATAAGGTATCTTACATTATAAAAGTCATTCAATTCATCATCAAATACCATAATTTCTCTAATATGAAAAAACAATAAATTATTTGAAAATATTTAGATGTTGGGATGAATTTGTTTAATTTTTTATTACGACAATCTTAATACGGTGACACTATCGTATCAATTTTAAGATACAACAAATAAAACAGACGCCATCATTTAAATAAGTTTGAACGTATCACTTTTTGATTAATTTGTTTTTCCTATGTTATATTATTATAACTTTTGATCATCAATACTTCTTTTTTTAATATTAATTTGATAAAGGTAAATATCAGACAGTTACCATTTAGTATAATCGTCATTTTAACCACAAAAAAAGGACTAAAACCAGTCCTTTCTTATTATACATCTGATAAATCTTCGCCATTAGTTTTGATAACTTTTTGATACCAATAGAAAGAATCTTTACGATAACGTGCTAAATCTTTTAAATCAAATTCATCACGGTTAACAAAGATAAATCCATAACGTTTAACCATACCTTCATGAGTAGAAATTAAATCAATTGCTGACCATGGACAATATCCCATAACTTCTACACCATCAGTAATCGCTAAACGAATTTGTTCAATATGTTTTCTTAAATATTCAATACGATATGAATCGTGTACTTTACCATCTTCTGTTAATTTATCATAAGCCCCTAATCCGTTTTCAGTTACAATTAAAGGTAAACGATATCTTGAATAGATTTCTCTTAAAGTGGCTCTAAATCCAATTGGATCAATTTCCCAACCAAATTCTGTTCTTGGTAAATTAGGATTAGAATATCCTTTAAATACTCCTGCTTCACCTTGTGCTTTTTGTTGATCTCCACCAGTTTCTTCACCTTCTAAACCTTCACCACTTTCAACTGTTGCTGTTGAGTAATAGTTGAAACCGATAAAATCAGGGTGACCAGAAGCTAAGATTTCCATATCGCCTTCTTGAATATCAGGTGTTGCATCATGTTGTTCTAAATAAGACCATACAATATTATTGTATTTACCATATACTGCCATATCTAAGTATAACCAGTTACGAATTGCATTAAAGTTTTGAGAAGCAATGACATCTTCTGGTTTACAACTTGCTGCATAAGTTAATGAAATATTTGGAGCAGGTCCGATTTTTCCTCCTGGCACCATTTCATGACATAAAGCCATTGCTTTAGCTTGTGCTAATAACATATGGTGATTTTGTTGATAAGCTTCTTTTTTAGGATTGTCTGATTTGATATTTGATGTACCAATCACTTCTCCCATTAAAGTTAAAACATTTTGTTCGTTGATTGTTAACCAATATTTAACACGATCTCCAAAGTTTTCATATAAAACTTTAGCGAAGTTGACAAATTCGTCAACTGATTCTCGTCTTGACCAACCACCTTTAGCATCTAATGCTGCTGGTAAGTCAAAATGGAACATAGTAACAAGTGGAACCATATTGTATTTTAAACATTCATCAATAATATTGTTGTAGAATTCAATTCCTTTAGGATTAACTTCACCTACTCCTTGAGGTAAAATACGCGTCCATGCAATTGAAAAACGATATACTTTAAATCCCATTTCCGCCATTAAAGCAATATCTTCTTTATAATGATGATAATGATCTGCACATACAGTCAAATCTGAAGTTCCTTCAGGAATTTTTTTCACATCTTGAACTGAAGGGCCTTTACCATCAATTAAATTTGCACCTTCTACTTGATATGCAGAAGTTGATGCTCCCCATAAAAAATCTTTAGGGAATGGTTTTAATTTTGAATAAAACATTTCTTACTTCTCCTTTAAAATATTTGTTCCCAATATCTTTTTTCATTATACTAAAAAAAATAAAATTTGAAAAGGTTTACATCTTATTTTCATAAGCGCTTATTTTATATTAATTTCAGTTTTCTACAAGCCTTCTCGATTCCATCATGGTCAATATCCTCAGTGACTAAAGTTGCATACTGTTTGACGTTTTGATCTGCTTGTCCCATGACAATTGCCTCTTTAGCCTCTTTAAGCATTTCAATATCATTGGAAGAATCTCCAAAAGCATAATAATCATCTTTTTTAAAATAATTCAATAAAAATTCAATTGCACTTTTTTTAGAAACGCCTTTCATCGTTAAATCTGCATAAGTCACTACACCTGGCATCACGTTTAAATTAGGAATTTTAAAAAAAGGTTGATAATCATAATTCATAGGTGCATAAACAATCATTCCATACACCTCTTGACCAATATATTCTCCTATTGGTGGAATGGTATTATTGAAATAACGTTGTGAAATAAAAACATTTTCATCTGGTTCTTGTGTAATTATTCGTGGATTTGATTTTAAAACTACAGGAAACCCTAATTGCTTAGCAACATCAAGTGTCTTTTCTATTGTTTTCCTTTCAAACAATGATTGAAAAAGAATATCATGTTGTTGATTATAAATCACTTGCCCATTATTACAAATAATAGCGTCCCATTCAATGAGATTTTGAACATTTGTTTTGATTAGAGAATCGTACCCTCTTCCTGTGGCAATGCAAACAATATGTCCATTTTCTTTTAACTGTTTTAAACAACTAATCGTTGATAATGAAAAACTATGATCTTTATTATTCATTAGTGTTCCATCGATATCAAAAAACAAAATTTGTTTCATAGATTCACCTCGTTTAAAATTATAACAAAAAACTACATAAATAGTTGAATTATCTTTTAAATTCCGTCAAAATAAATAAGAACTCAAGAAAGTGAGGATAGTTATGGAATTTTTTGAAGAAGTTGAAAGAAGTATTATTAAACAATATCGTAAAGTCATCTGGCGTCCTTTTGTCAAAGCGATTAATGAATATGAACTCATTAAGGATGGCGATCGCATTGCTGTATGTATTTCAGGTGGAAAAGATTCAATGTTGATGGCAAAATGTTTTCAAGAATTAAAAAAACACGGTAAAAATAACTTTGATGTTGAGTTTATGGTAATGGATCCCGGGTACGCTCCTGAAAATTTACAAATGATTAAAGACAATGCTCAAAAGTTAAATATTCCTATTAAAATATTTAATTCAAATATTTTTGAAA
The DNA here is from genome assembly GCA_018365815.1 of Erysipelotrichaceae bacterium. Lineage (GTDB taxonomy): Bacteria > Bacillota_I > Bacilli_A > Erysipelotrichales > Coprobacillaceae > Beduini. Next base: position 91,913 of record JAGZJH010000002.1, on the reverse strand, counting down.
TCGTTGAACATATAGATAATACACCTTGTTATTTATGCGCAAGAATGAGACGTGGATATTTATATCGTTATGCTCAAGAATTAGGGTGTAATAAAATCGCTTTAGGACACCATTTTGATGATGTGATTGAAACAATTTTAATGAGTATGTTTTATGGTTCTGAAATTAAAACAATGATGCCTAAATTACATAGTGATAATTATGAGGGTATGGAACTTATTCGACCTATGTATCTTATTAAAGAAAATGATATTATTCGTTGGCGTGAATATCATCATCTTACATTTCTGCAATGCGCTTGTAAATTAACACGTTCAATCCATGAAGTAGGTGGCGGTTCTAAGCGTAATGAAATGAAAGAATTGATTAAACAATATCGTAAAATTTATCCTAATGTGGATATTAATATTTTTAGAAGTATCCATAATATTAATTTAGATACCATCATTGGTTATCGTAAAGATGGTATTGAACATAGTTTTTTAGATGATTATGACAAATAAATATATCTAGTAAAAAAGTAAGTTGTTTTCACTTATTTTTTTCTTTTTCTTATTAAAATAGTTTACTGCTTTAATTAGAATATAATAAAAAATGAACTTTAATATTTCCTACTCATACTAAAGTTCATTCATTACCCCTCTATAAAATCTCTTTCACAACACAAATTGAACGAATTGATTTATTTTTTAATAACACTTTTTGAATAATAATCGAAATCGCAAAATCAACCATACTATGAATGACTGATCCTATTCCTACTAACCCTACTACTGCAAACACAAATCCTTTAGCATAGTAACCAGTTCCTAAATTATTTCCAAAATAGAATGGACATACAATAATCAATTCACATAAACCATGAATTAACGAAATCATTAGCATAAACATTAATAAACTAGACATTTTTTGAGTAATTTGAGGTTTAGACTTCAACACATAAGCCCCTATTCCAGCCCAAATAACATGTGTTAATGCTCTTGCGACAATGACAATTGGAAATCCGCCCATTAAAAAACCAATTGTTGTTCCAAGTGATACCCCAATAGCAACGCTAGGTGAAACAAACATCGCAATCACAATAGCAACATGGCTCGCTAAAGTAAATGAAGCCGGTTCTAATCTAATTTGTAAGGGTGAAAACATTGGAATAATAATTCCAATTGCACATAATAAAGCTGCAATCACCATTTTGTGTATTCTATTATTTTTCATATAACTTCCTCCTTTTTAAAGATGTGTCATGACATCTGACTTGATTATAATACTTGTGATTTTTTTGTCAATATACATTTTAACTGTAAGCCTTTTCAAAGCAAAAATAATGTTGTATAATGAACTCAGTTAAAGGAGATAATATATGATTAAAATATTAATTTGTTGTGGTGGTGGCTTTTCATCAAGTGCAATGGCAACTAAAGTTAAAAAAGAAATTAAAGAAAAACATTTAGAAAATGAAGTCATGATAGATTTTCAACCATTTTCAATTTCATATGAAATTATGGATCAATATGATTTAATTATGGCTTGCCCTCATTTAAAATACAGTGTGCCAAGATTTTTAGAACGTCATGGTCATAATTGTATTCCAATTTATCTACTTCCACCAAAAATGTATGGTTCAATGCATATTGAAGATGTCATCGAAGATGCTAAAGACGTTGTCGAAGGATTTAAACAAACTAAAATGAACCCATTTCATTTTCCCGGAGAAGATAGCGTAATGCACATTAAACGTATTCATAGTTATCGAAAAGAACACCAATTATAAAACACTTCGTTTGAAGTGTTTTTTTACGCCATAAATTAAACATTGACGCCAATCCTCTATTTTTCCTCATTGTAACAGTTGTCTTAGTAACTGTCCAATTTATATCCAATATTTTTTCTGTTTGTGGTGAACAAGAGGAAAAAGGATATTAAGCGGATTTGTTAGTATAGGCTATAAAAGCATTCCCTTGCAAAGCCATAAATCATCAAGATATAATCAGGTATAATAGGCTAATTTTTAGGTATGACAAAAAAAATTTACATAGAAAAATAGTCTTTGAAAAAATTTTTTGATAGACTTTGTACTTTAGATATAGATAATAAGCACTGAAAGGCGTAAACGCAAGTATGGAAATAGGCAAGAAATTAAAGGCGCTAGATTACATTCTGGTCTGACACAATAAATGGTAGCAGAAGAACTCAATGTATCCCGCCAAATAATTTCTAATTTGGAAAATGAAAAATCTTATCCAGATATTTTCAGTGTCATTGAATTAAGCAGCTTATATTCCATAAGTTTGGACGATTTGCTAAAAGGAGATGAAAAGATGATGAAACATCTGGAAGAAAGTACAAATGTTATAAAAAGCAATCAAAAATTGATAGGAGCAATTTTTATCAATATCGCGCTTGTTGCAGTTGTAATAATCTTAAGTATATTTATACCTAATAATCAGATTTATCATTTGGGTATTTTCTGTTTAATAGCAATTAGTTCATCTGCATTGTTGTATCAAATTATTCAAAAATTCTAAGGAGGACTATTTTACATGGAATGGAATACAATTATTTCTGTTATGTTTGGCACTATCGTAGCTGTGGGAGCTATTTTCTTTCTGTATCAGCTTCATAATATTATTGTGATTGACGCAAAGACCAGGGGATTAAAGCACTCTCGTTTTTGGGGTATACTCCAATTAGGAAACAATACCGGCGAAGGATTGATTGTATATTTGATTAGAAGAAGAAATTGCCCTGTTATCAATATAACAGAAAATGACAGACAAGAAATTTCCCCAAAAAAACAACAGACATTGGACTTTCGTTTGTTTGTCTGGGAACAATTGGAATACTCATATGTCAAATGTTGTTATAAAAACAGATAAAAGAAGATTGAAGTATGGAATTATGTATTAAAAAAAATGAATTATCCCTTTCTGAAAGATTTGATATTTAGGATATGAACGGTAATTCCGTTTACTATGTAACACGAAAAATAGCGTTAAAGCATAAGGTATTTCTTTACGATATGAACAATAGGTGTATCGCTGAAATAAAGCAATGTTCCTTTCACTCTCTTAGTTCTTTCCTCATCATGCTTGAAAGACAGAAATATCATCTGATACAGAAGTTTCATCTGTTTCGCACTCATGTCTTTCTAAAAGAAAAGGAATGGGAGTAAAATGGCGATATAACTTCACATAATTATGAGATATATAGCCTTTTGGAAACGGTAGCAACTATTCAACAAAAATGGTTTAGTTTTAGAAATTGCTATTATCTTAAATATCAAGCCTCTGCAGACACTCTGTTATCTCTTTGTACTGTACTTGTGGTAGATGCAATTGAAAAGTTACGCAAAAAATAAAAAATTATCATTACACAACTTTGATCTTTGTATAAAAAGTGGTTAGTCTTTATAGATTGACCGCTTTTATTGTGTTGAGAATATAACGATGCAAAAGAGGTATACAGTTTTGTACAATACCCCTTACTCTTTTTCCGCTAAATCAAGGCTCATTCACTCATGGTAAATTCGTGGTAAAATAGTTTTTTGATTGATGAATAATCCCTGAATTCTGGATAATCAAATTTTCTATATCAGGTTTCTTTTAAATTATCATATTAATCCGATTGAAAAAAATATGAAAAACTATTAATTCCTTTATAAATCATCACACTTTCTCAAACTAAATTTAATATAACGTAACTAAAAAAAGAAAATTCTAAATTTCTTAGGTAGTTTAAAATTAAATATATTAAAAAATATTAATTATAATAATATAAAAACGACTTATTTTTCAGAAAAAAAAGACAAAATACTAGTTTAATTTTTCATAAAAATGAATAATTACTGCTATTAAGAACTTCTTTAATATGATAAAATATATTTAAAGAAAGGTAACTCAAAAAGGGGGAACGATCATGTGGCTTTTTAAAAAAAATTTTGTATACTAATAATATAGAAACTTATTCAAAAATCATACGATTACTTGGAGAACATCAAATTCCATACAAAACAAAAGTTAAGAGTAATGACCACCAAAAAGGACTGGTTCACCCGTATGTTTATAATCGTGAGGTTAGTGGTTTAAATATGAAGTATATGAAAAATTATTATATTTACGTTAAAAAAGAAGATTATGAAAAAGCAAAATATTTATTATCACTTTAAAAATGAGGAGGATTTATATGATTGTCACAACAACAACTTCAATTGAAGGAAAAAAGATTTTAGAGTATAAAGGATTAGTTTATGGGGAGATTATTTCCGGTGTTGATTTTTTAAAAGACTTTGCTGCAGGTTTTTCAAATTTCTTTGGTGGTCGATCTAGTACCTATGAAAATGAATTATTAAAAGCACGTCAAGCGGCTTTAGAAGAAATGATTGAACGTGCTAAAACAATGGGGGCTAATGCCATTGTGGGCGTAGATACAGATTATGAAGTATTAGGTTCTAATAATGGTATGTTAATGGTGACTTTAAGTGGAACTGCCGTCATTATCGAAGAATAAGTCAACTGTACCTTGTAAATAGAAAGTCAATAAAAAAAGTGCTAAGTACATCACTTAACACCATGATTTGATGACCTATAAACAAGGTCTTTTTTAATTTAAATGATAAACTTGCATATAATTATATAATGCCCCTAATAAATTAGAATCGTTATTAAATTTACATTTTACGACCATTGGTTTTGCGACATGAGGAATTTGCTCCCAAATCACTTCCACTTGGTTTTTAATTTCTTCAATTAAACGTGGTTGTTCGCTAATTCCACCACCAATACAAATTAAATCTGGATCAAAAATTAATTGTAAATTATATAACTGCGTTGCAGCAGAATAAGCAAAATCTTTTAAAATCTCTAAAGCATCCTGATCACCTTGATGCAACATTTCAAAAAATTGTTCACCACTTAATCCTTCAATTCCTTTAATCGCCCCTAAACGTTGCCCTAAAACTAATGAAGAATTTTGATGTGCCCAAATAGTTTGTTTTTGATGACGGTCCATATTATTAATTAAAAAACTCACTTCACCAGCAGTTAAACGATTACCGCGATGAATTTTTTTATCTTTAATAATCGCACCGGCAATTCCTGTTCCAAATGCAATGACAACCGCATCTTGAACATCTTTTGCACTTCCTATCCATACTTCAGCAAGTCCGGCACATTTACCGTCATTTTCCACTGCTACATTTAAACCATCGCAGGCATCTGATACTAAATCTTTTAAACATTGTTCATGAAGAAATGGTAAATTTCCACCATTATAAACAATCCCTTGATCAACATCTACTGCTCCCGGTGTTGAAATCGCAATTCCGTCAACTTGACCTTTAAATTGTTGGTAAACTCCTTTTAAACTTTCAATAAATCCTGAAACACCTTGATCTAATAAAGTTGGAATTTTCCCTTTTGATGAAATTTCACCTGCTGTGCTTACTAATGCATACTTTACAAAAGTACCGCCAATATCAAATACTAAATACATTCTTTATTCACCCCTTTTTTCATTATAACAAAAACTATAAGCGCTTTCTATATAATTATGATAAAATATAAATGAGGTGAACTTTATGAAATCGATATTCTTTTTTGACATTGACGGAACATTAACTCTTTCTGGAACTTTACCTGATTATAATAAAGAAATGCTCCTTAAATTAAAGTCATTAAACCATTTAACATTCATTTGTAGTGGTCGTCCATTTGCGTATGTCGATAAAATATTCCACGGCCTTGTTGATGGCTATATATTAAGTAATGGACGATATATTTACTATCATGATCAAGTTATTTTCGACTACCCTTTAACAAGTCAACAGATTGAAAAATATTCAACAATTTGTGATCAGTATCAAGCAGATTATACCTTTATTTCAGATGACAAATTTTATCCAAATAAACCCCGCATAACAAACGATATTAACGATCCTTATACCAAAGGAAGTATATACCCTTGGAAAAAAGAAGACATCAAAGTATATGTGATGGATATTTTCTATCAAAACGACACACAATTTAATCAATTGGTACAAGCATTTAAAAATGACCTTATTTTAAATAACCACTTTGGACATTTTTCTGCCGACACTTCCACAATCAACCATACTAAAGGAGACGGAATTAAAAAACTATATGAATATTTAAACGAACCTTTGACTTCCTATGGCTTTGGTGATGGACATAATGATATTGGCATGTTTAAAGAAGTTGATTATAAAATAGCAATGGGAAATGCTGTTCAAGAATTAAAAGACATGGCAACTTACATCACTACAGATTGTAATCAACAAGGAATTATCCATGCTTTAAAACATTATCGTATTTTTTAATCAAAAACCTCAGGTTATTCCTGAGGCTTTTCAATATTCTTATACAAATGGATTTTTTCTGAATCGTTTAAATTCTTTATAATAATTAAAACAACCGGAAATAATATTAACCCAAACATTCCAAAAATCTTCACCCCTGCATACATTCCTATTAACATTAATAAAGGGTGTACGCCGATTTGATCACCGACAATTTTAGGCTCAATAATATTACGAATGACAGTAACAATAATATAAAGAATCAATAAACCTATCGCTAAATTAATCTGTCCGTTAATCAGTAAATATAGTACCCATGGCACCATAATTCCACCCGTTCCTAAAACCGGTAAAACATCAAATATCGAAATCAACAATGCCACTAAAAAAGGTGAATCAATTCCTAAAATAATAAAACCTATTGATAATTCCACAAAAGTAATCGACATAATTTTCGCATAAGCAAAAATAATTTTAAATAAAGTATTTACAGTATAATCTTTAATATCATAAATTAAATTTTTTACCTTAGGACTACATTGAGCCATAATAAATTCATTAATATGATGATAATCAGTGGCAATAAAAAACGAAGAAATAATCGTAATTAAAAGCCCAATTAAAAATACTGGAATAGAAGTAGCAAATGAAGAAATCAAAGGCAATGAACTTTTTGAAAGTGAAGTCGCTAAAGACATCACAATATCCATAAAATTACTTTCTAATGTTTCTAATATTTCAATAAAAGAAGGATGCATATTGATAAATGAATTTTCTAATTGATTAAACAACGTTGTAACAGTAGGTTCTACATATTTTGAAATTAAATCTGGTAAATTACCAATTAAATCCGATACAATAATCCCTACTTTAATAAAAGCAAACGCTAAACCAATCCCTATTAATCCATATACTATTAATAAAACAATAATGGCAACCTTCTCATTTTTAGTCTTTAATATTTTTTTAATTGGTTTTATGACAGATTGAATAATCGCCACAATAAAAAACGCTACAATAAACGGAAATAACCAACTCATGGCATACTTAAAGCCAAAATAAACCATTAAAAAAATAATTCCATAATAACATACATTAATAATAAACTCTCTTTTCTTTTCTATACTCATTAAATCACCTACTTTGTCATATATTTTAACATAATTATCCCTACTTTTGATAAACAATAGTAATTTATTTCATGAGTGAAAACGCTATCATTTCATAGGAAATAATGTTAAAATGTAAGTATAAGAAAAGAAAGAGGTGTTGAAATGGAAAAGTTAAATCAAAAGTCAATTGACTTTATTGACGATGTCATTTATCGTCATAAAAACGAAAAAGGACCGGTCAAATTAATTTTACACGAAATTCAAAATGAACTTGGCTATATCCCATTTAAAGCAATGCAAATGATGAGTGAAATATTAGACATTCCGGTTTCTAAAATCTATGGCGTAGTTACTTTTTATACCCAATTTACCACTGTTCCAAAAGGGGAACACGTGATTGGCGTTTGTTTAGGAACTGCTTGTTATGTCAATGGTTCACAAACTATTCTTGATTTACTTGTTGAAATGACTGGTGCACCGGTGAATGGAACAAGTGAAGATGGTTTATTTTCAATCGATGCGACACGTTGTGTAGGTGCTTGTGGATTAGCACCGGTAGTGAGTGTAGATGGTGTAGTATATGGTTGTTCAAAACAACTTGATGACTTAAAATATCTTATTTTGTCTTACAAAAAAGACGGATCAGAATTTCTTGTTTAATGAAACTTAAAGAAATTATTCAACTTCTTAATGCATCTACTATTTATCTTAACGATGAGTCTGTATTAGAAAAAAATTATAACGATGTGTTTGCCAGTGACTTAATGAGTGATGCTTTAGCGCTAATTAAAGACGATCATGAAGAAACCTTATTTCTAACCGGCTTAGTCAATACACAATCGTTACGAACTGCTGAAATGCTTGATTTAACAGTGATTATCTACGTTCGAAGCAAACAACCTCAACAAAGTGATATTCAAATTGCGAAAACTTCCGGAATTTCTTTATTTGGGGTGAATATGACAATGTATGAAACCTGTGGCAAAATTTACCAAGCACTTAGTCACAATGATTAAATATTATACAATCGAAAAAGATAATTATGATGATGCGGGAAAAGTCTCAAGTGAAATTAAACGAACACTTAAACAACTCGGCTTGGATAAAAGTATTTTACGCAATATTGCTATTGCTTGTTATGAAGCAGAAATTAATATGATTATTCATAGCGATGGTGGCAAAATCACATTTGAGTTAAACGATGAAGGTGAAGTGACATTAAACTTTGATGATGTGGGACCGGGAATTGAAAATTTAGAAAAAGCCATGCAACCCGGCTATTCTACGGCTTCTTCAAAAGCTAGAGCACTTGGTTTTGGAGCCGGTATGGGACTTGTCAATATGAAACGTGTGGCAACTGAATTTAATATTACATCTTCCCCAAATGGCACACATCTTAAAATGAGGTTTTACTAATGAAATCTGTCATTTATTATCGTTTAGAAAACTGTGAAAATTGCCATAAATGTTTACTCAAATGCCCAACCGGTGCAATTTCAATGAAAGACAATAAAATTAGTATTGATAATAAAAAATGTATTCATTGCGATCACTGCATCGAAATATGTGAAAATCGAGGTCTTAAAGTTAAAAATGAACATATGGAAGATACATTTTCTTCTTATGATTATAAAGTTGTCCTTGTTCCCACAAGTTTATTATCCGATTTTAAAAATCACACAGAAGCCAAACAAACATTTAAAGCCATTCAAGCCTTAGGATTTGATGAGGTATTACAATATAGCGATATTGAAGGGGCCATGTATTTAGAAACAATGAACTACGTCGAAAATCAAAATGAACTTAAAATCACATCATTTTGTCCGACTATTAATAAACTCATTGAAACAAACTACCCTACTTTAATTGACCATTTATTACCTTTTGAATACCCTGTTGAAGTGGCGGCCAAAAAAGCACGTGAACGTTTAAAAGATAAAGGACGAGTAGGAATATATTCACTTTGTGAATGTGTGGCTAAAATGACATTAGCCAAATATCCTTATGGTAATCATAATTCTAATATCGATCATGCAATGAGTATTTCTCATGTATTTCCTAAAATTAATCGTTTAAAAAACAAAGAGGAATTAGATTTAGAAATGTCATTAACCGGTATTCAAAGTGTTGTCAGTGATTTTTTCACATTTGGACAAGGTTCAAAACCACTTGTTTCGGTTGAGGGAATTAATAACGTAAAAAAAATTCTTGAACTGGCAGAATTTGGACATATGGACGATATTGGAATACTGGGATTATTTGCTTGTTATAAAGGATGTATCGGAGGCTACTTTTTATGGTCAAATCCATTTATCGGACGTATTAACATTGACCAATTTGTTGAAAATGCTACCACTAACATTACCCCTATTCATTTAGAAGATTACTATAAAACACATATCGATAAGCAAACTAAACAACCGTCGATGAAAGAAAGAATGAAACGTTTTAAACAAATCAGTGAAATATTAAACACTTTACCACAATTTGATTGTGGGGCTTGTGGCTATCCAAACTGTCGCACCCTTGCTGAACAAATTGTCGATCAACAAGATAATATTGAAACTTGTCGTGTACGAGGAGGACAAATATGACAATTGAACAAATCTCAACATTAAACGAAATTGAAATGATCAACAAAGTTAATCTTACTTTAAACATTGAAAGTTTATACATTGGTGATTTATTAAGCGTCGTCATGGCTAATGCCACGGAAAATCAACTTTGGCTAACTGTTCAAACACACATCAACGTCATCGCTGTGGCTTCTCTTAAAGAATTAGGCGGGATTGTTTTTGTAGAAGGGCACGAAGTCGATGAAGATACACTTGAAAAAGCAAAAGAACTTAAATTACCTTTATTTAAAACAACCCTATCTGCCTATGAACTTACTAAAAAACTCATTATCTCAGGATTATAAATATGTATTATGATTTACATATTCATAGTTGCTTATCGCCTTGTAGCGATGATTCAATGACAATCAACAATATTGTCAACATGGCGTTAATTAAAGAACTTGAATTAATTGCAATTACTGATCACAATACTACAAAACATTTAGAATTATTTAAACAAATTGCAAATCAAAAAATTCACATTCTTTATGGCGTAGAATTACAAACAAAAGAAGAAATTCATATTTTAGCCTATTTTAAAAACGATCAACCATTAAAACAGCTTCAAAATTGGCTTGATGAACATTTAATTACAATTAAAAATAATCCCGCCTTTTTTGGAAACCAATATATTTTAGACAAAAACGATCAATTTATCGATCAAGAACCTAATTTACTGATTACTTCATTAAATACAACATTAGAACAAACGATCCAATTTATTCACGAACTAAACGGAAAAGTTGTTTTAGCCCATGTATTTAATCAACGTTACAGTATCTTTAGTCAATTAGGATTTATCCCTAAGGACTTATGCTTTGATGGAATTGAAGTCAAAAATGAAGATGAAATTCATCAAATTAAAACACAATACCCTCAAACACGTGATTGTCTATTTTTAATTAACAGTGATGCACATCAATTAATTGACATCAGTGAACCTATTCACACTATCACCACACAACAACTTAAAAACTTTTGGAGGTAGTTTATGAAAGATATTGCTATGCATATTTTAGATATTGCTTATAACTCTATTCGAGCATTATCTTCTTTAATTACAATCAACATTGTTGATAGTATGATACAAAATAAAATTGAAATCACCATTCAAGATAATGGCAAAGGAATGAGTGAAGAAACATTAAAACAAGTCATTAATCCTTTCTACACAACTAGAACGACACGTCGTATCGGTTTAGGGATTCCATTATTTAAAGAAGGCGTAGAAATGACAGGTGGAAAATTTAAAATTACTTCTCAATTAAATGAAGGAACGACTACTTATGGGTGTTATGTTAAAAATCATTTAGATACTCCCCCAATGGGAGACTTATGTGAAACTATTATCACTTTAATTCAAGCTAATGCCAATATTGATTATTTAATCACTTATCAAAATGATAAAACAAGTTTTTGTTTAGATACCAAAGAAATTAAAAAAATACTTGATGGGATCAGTATTAACGAACCTGAAATTATTTTATGGTTAAAAGATTATATAAAGGAAGGAATGAGTCTATGAAATCATTAGAAGAATTAAAAAAACTACGCGAAGAAGCAAAAAAGAAAATGTCAATGCGCAATGATGATGTGGAATATCGAGTAGTCGTTGGAATGGCTACTTGTGGAATTGCTGCTGGTGCAAGACCAGTATTAAATCGTTTAGTTGAAGAAGTCGCTAAACATAACCTCCCTGTTTCTGTATTACAAACCGGTTGTATTGGAATGTGTACTTTAGAACCCATTGTTGAAGTATTTGACAAAGATGGAAACAAAACAACTTACGTACTTATGAACGAAGATAAAGCAAGTGAAATGGTAGAATCTCATTTAATGCATCATCACGTTTTGAATGAATATACTGTTGGAAAACATAAACAATAGGAGGCATGACGATGGAAAGAATACAAGTTATGGTATGTGCAGGAACTGGTTGTACCATTGGAAACTCTGGTGAAGTTATTACTGCATTTAAAGAAGAAATTCATAGTATTGGTTTAGAAAGTGAAGTGACAGTATTAAAAACAGGTTGTTTAGGATTATGTGGCTTTGGTCCTAATGTTGCCATTTATCCAGATAATATTATATATAAATCTGTTAAAATCAGCGATGTTAAAGAAATTGTTCATGAACACTTTTATAAAGGACGTCCTGTTCAACGTTTAATGCTTAATGAAAGTGATCAAGTTTCTAAAGAAATTTTAGACATTAATCAAACTAAATTTTACGCCAAACAAAAACGTATTGCTTTAAATAACTGTGGTGTCATTGATCCTGAGAATATCGAAGAATACATCGGAAAAGATGGTTACATGGCTTTAGGAAAAGTATTATCTGAAATGAGTCCTCAAGATGTCATTAACGAAGTTAAAATGAGCGGTTTAAGAGGTCGAGGAGGCGGAGGCTTCTTAACCGGCGTAAAATGGCAATTTGCTTATAATGAAGAAGGCGATGAAAAATACGTTATTTGTAATGCTGATGAAGGAGATCCCGGGGCATTTATGGATCGATCTATTTTAGAAGGTAATCCTCATGCTATATTAGAAGCAATGACAATTGCCGGTTATGCCATTGGGGCTCGTCATGGTTATATTTATATTCGTGCAGAATATCCTATTGCCGTTGAACGACTAGAACACGCTATTAAACAAGCTCAAGACTTAGGATTACTAGGCGAGCATATTTTAGGCTCTGATTTTTCATTCAACCTTGAAATCAGACTTGGTGCCGGTGCTTTTGTTTGCGGAGAAGAAACTGCCTTAATTCAATCTATTCATGGTGAACGTGGTATGCCTATTCCAAAACCACCATTTCCAGCAAAAAGTGGGGTTTGGCAAAAACCGACAATTATCAACAACGTTGAAACTTATGCCAACATTCCTCAAATTATTAATAATGGGGCTAAGTGGTTTAAATCAATCGGTACTCAAACCTCTTCGGGAACTAAAGTATTTGCCTTAGGTGGAAAAATTACAAATACCGGTTTAGTTGAAGTTCCAATGGGAACAACTTTGCGTGAAGTTATTTATGAAATCGGTGGCGGTTGTCCAAATCGTAAAGAATTTAAAGCCGTACAAACCGGAGGACCTAGTGGTGGGTGCTTAACTGAACAACACTTAGATACGCCTATTGGTTTTGATGAATTAGTGAATCTTGGTTCAATGATGGGATCAGGTGGAATGATTGTTTTAGATGAAGACAACTGTATGGTCGATGTGGCTCGTTTCTATATGGACTTTATTGTTGACGAATCATGTGGAAAATGTACACCATGTCGTGTAGGAACTAAACGTTTACTTGAAATATTAGAAAAAATTTGTAAAGGTGAAGGGACAATGGAATTACTTGAAGAACTTGAAACTTTATCTCATACAATTAAAGACACAGCATTATGTGGTTTAGGTCAATCTGCACCTAATCCAGTACTTTCAACACTTGAACATTTTAGAGATGAATACATCGCACATATCGTTGATAAAAAATGTCCTGCCGGAATTTGCAAAGATTTATTAAATTATGAAATCTTAGAAGAAAAATGCCGTAAATGTGGTTTATGTGCAAGACAATGTCCAGTCAGTGCGATTAGCGGGGCTGTCGGAAAAGAAACTTATAAAATCGATCAAGAAAAATGTATTAAGTGCGGTAACTGTATGAAAGCTTGTCATTTCAATGCTATTTTAAGAAAGTAGGGATTAAATATGGAAAAAATAAAGTTTAAAATCAATAACCGAGAAGTAGAAGCAATACCGGGACAAACTGTTTTAGAAGCTGCTAAGGCAAATGGAATTCATATTCCTACTTTATGCTACTTAAAAGATTTAACTGGAACGGGGGCTTGTCGAGTATGTCAAGTTGAAATCGAAGGGGCAAAAACTTTATGTGCTGCTTGTGTCTATCCAGTCAGTGAGGGATTAGTCGTTAAAACACACTCAAGACGTGCTTTAAACGCTCGTAAAAATGTTGTGGAATTAATTGTTTCCAACCACTCGAAAGATTGTTTATCATGTATCCGTAATACAAACTGTGAATTACAACGTTTATGTCAAGAACTAGGGGTACGTGAAGATGCTTTTGCCGATGAAAAAACAACCCCGACATTTGATGAAGTTTCACCTGGAATTGTCCGTGATTCTTCAAAATGTGTCCTTTGTGGACGATGTGTTGCCGCTTGTGAAAAATATCAAGGAATCAGTGTATTAGGATTTATCGATCGTGGCTTTAAAACAAAAGTTGCACCAGTTTACGATAAAAGTTTAGCCCATGTAAACTGTATTCAATGTGGACAATGTATTAACGTTTGTCCAGTAGGTGCATTACATGAAAAAGAAGAAATCCATGATGTTATTAATGCTTTAAACGATTCAACTAAACATGTCATCGTACAAACCGCTCCTGCAATTAGAGCAAGTTTAGGTGAAGAATTTGGTATGCCTATTGGTACGCGAGTAACAGGAAAAATGGTCGCTGCTTTAAGATTAATTGGTTTTGATAAAGTCTATGATACAAACTTTGCCGCAGATTTAACGATTATGGAAGAAAGCTATGAATTTATCAATCGTTTACAAAATGATGGTGTTTTACCAATGATTACTTCTTGTTCTCCAGGTTGGATTAATTATGCAGAAAAATACTACCCAGAAGTCTTAGACCATTTATCGAGCTGTAAATCTCCTCATATGATGTTTGGGGCAATGGCTAAATCATATTACGCCAAAGTCAACCAAATTGATCCAAAAGATATTTATGTCGTAAGTATCATGCCTTGTACTGCCAAAAAAGGGGAAAAAGAACGTCCTGAAATGATTAAAGATGAAATTAAAGATGTTGATGCGGTATTAACTACTCGTGAACTTGGGAAATTGATTAAAATGTTTGGTATTCATTTTAATGACTTACCAGATGAAAAATTTGACCAAGATTTATTTGGTGAATATACCGGTGCCGGTGCTATTTTTGGAACAAGCGGTGGCGTAATGGAAGCTGCATTAAGAACTGTCGTTGATGTTTTAACACAACAAGATCTTGAAAAAGTAGATTATCAAATGGTACGTGGGGTTGAGGGATTAAAAGAAGCCACTTTACAAGTGGGTGATTTAGAACTTAAAGTCGCAGTCGCTCAATCAATGTCAGTGGCTAAACCTTTACTAGAACAAATTAAAAACCACACTTCACCATATCATTTTATCGAAATTATGGGTTGTCCCGGTGGTTGTATCAATGGTGGTGGGCAATCTTATGTTAATGCCTTTGTGAGAAATAGTGGTTTCGATCATAAAAAAGCACGTGCTAAAGCATTGTATGATGAAGATTTAAGTTTACCACAAAGAAAATCACATAAAAACAAACAAATTCAAGAACTTTATAAAAACTACCTAGGGGCTCCAAATTCTCATTTAGCACATACACTTTTACACACTACTTATCACCCTAAAAAGAAATACGATGAGGAATAAGTATGAAACTCATTAAATGGTTACTATGCTTTCTATTAATACTCACCGGCTGTTCTTCTTCACCTAAAGAAAGTAAAAAACTTAAAATACTTTGTCCTAGCGGTGCCCCAAGCCTCGCTTTAACGAATATTTACAATGAACATGAAGTCACTATTGTTGATGGAACAGATTTACTGATTGCGGAATTATCAAAAGAAAATAGTAATTACGACATCATCATCGCCCCTATTAATCTTGGTACAAAGCTAATTAGTACCAAAGAAACAAATTATCGATTAGAAAGCATTTTAACATGGGGAAATTTGTATTTAGTCGGTGAAAGCGAAGAAAGTTTAAACCAAATCGGTGAAATTTCCTTATTTGGAAATGGAGCAGTACCAGAAAAAATTTACAATAATTCTAATATTCAAACAACTTTAACCCCTAATTATTACAATGCCGGAAATCTAGTTCAATCACAACTCCTACTTCAAAAAGTAAAAGTTGGCTTGTTAGCTGAACCATTAGCCAGTGCCACTATTTTAAAAGCAAAAGAAGAAGGCATTGAACTTAATATTATTAAAGATTTACAAGAAGAATATGCCAAAGTTAAAGGTCTTGAATATGGTTATCCACAAGCAGCCATTTTTATAAAAGATCATAAAAAAGTATCTAAAGTTCTTCAAAAAATTGAAGATTACTCAAAAAGTGGCTTTGAAGGCATTAAAAAATATATCGATGCCATTGGTGTAGAAACATTAAAACTTCCAAATGCAAATATTACTTTACAATCTTTACCTAAACAAAATATCAATTACAAAAAGGCAAAAGATTGCATTGAAGATATTCAATTACTATTACAAGAGTTTAATATAACTTTTGAAACTTCTATGATGATAAATGAGTAAAAAAATATATTCCATTATTATATTACTTGCATTATGGCAATTACTTGCACTCATCATTGCAAAAGATGTATTAATGCCTCAACCGATAGATGTATTTCAACAAATACTCCACCTTTTAGTCACCTCAAAATTTTATCAAACTATCTTACTGACTTTAGTCAGAGCAAATTTAGGATTTGTGATTGCTTTAATCAGTGGAATAACTTTAGGATTAATTGGTGGATTAAACCCTTCTTTTAAAGAATTTATGCAACCTATCATTAGCTTTCTTCAAACGATCCCACAAATTTCATTTATTATTATTTTATTAGTGTGGTTTGATCAATTTCTATGTATATTAATTATTATCTTTTTGATGACCTTTCCGATTGTTTATCATAATGTCATTAGCGGAATTGAAAACATTGATGAAAGTTTAAAAGATGTGATTTGTTTATACCCACAGCCTTTAAGTTATACAATATTCCATGTTTACTTGCCTTTAATTAAACCTAGTATTATTTCTGCTATTTTATCTATTTTACCTTTAAGTTTAAAAATCGGAGTGATGGCCGAAGTATTAATTCAAACACGTGCAGGAATTGGAACACAGCTATACTTAGCACGAATGAATATTGATATGATTAGTGTCTTTGCATGGACAATTTATTTAGTAATCATGATGACAATTGAGGTTTCACTTGTCAAAAAAATGCTACTAACTAAACAGTAGCATTTTTTATTTGTAACACATATGATATAAACTTTCCATCTCATCATCACTTAAATGAGGTAATGCGAAAACATGAATATCTTCAATACTATATCCATCAAATAAACATATTTTAATTAAATCTCTTTGAAAAAGTGAAAATTGTTCTTCTTGATAATTATATCGCTTTAAATATTGTAAATACTTTTGGTGGATTAAACAGTATTCACTAAAATAACTCGGTAAGTCAAAAGCATTCGCCATAAAAGTATTAAACTCTTTCAAATCATGTTTCATTGTTTCTAAAGATTGATAACAATCGATAATAATATTAAATTGTGTTACAAGATAATCTTTGGTTTCTTTTTCCACAATTTGAACCCCCATTATATTATTCCAGCCATTTAAATAATATACTAAAAAATAATGGTGAATCCCATTATTTTTTTGCTTCAACTAATTTAATTAAATCTCCAACAGTTTTAATTTGAGTTAATTCATCATCTTCAAATTGAATTTGTAATTCTTCTTCCATTTGGAAAATCAAATCAACTAAATCAATTGAATCAATTCCTAATTCTGTAAAAACAGAATCTTCTGTTAAAGTTTTTCCTTTTAATTTTGGTTCTAATACTTTTGTGATACTTTCTAAATAATTCATTCTCTCACTTCTCCTTTTTTTAATTATAACACGTTTTAAGTTCAAAACAAATCATCTAATTAAATAATATAACATTTCATCGACTGCTTTCTTTTTTATACGATAAAATGTAGAACGTGAATAAAACTGTTGCCACCATTCTCTTTGCACCGGATTTAAAAAATCATTTTCTATAATCTGTTGTTCATCAAAATCCAGTGAATGAAATACATCGTCAACTAGCCCAATTAAAGAACGTAATGCTTCCTTCTTTTCAATATGATTCATAATCATATGTTCTAATCCCCCGTACCTTGGTTTACTTTCTTGTACTACCATATTGTATTGATTCGTTGGATAAAACTCCTTGTCTTCAAGAACTTTCAACTGGATCTTCGCTTTATGATACTCTCTTACAATACTGCGAAGCAAGGCATCTTTTTCTTTGAATGTCATTTTTTTAAGTTCTTCCATATTTATTTTTTCCTCCTATATTAATATTCTTATATAGAAAGAAAAATACTACTAAAAAATGATAATATTCTTCAATTCTTCCACTTCTTCTTCACTAAATCCAATCTCAATTAAATAATTTTTAGCACTTCCATAATTTTCTCTTAAATGATTCAACATTTTCATCATATAAAGCGGCTGTGACAATAAATATTTTTGATCTTCACTTGGGGCTAATTTTAACAACTCCTCATAAATCTCTTGGTTGTTTTCATAAGATTCAGAATAATCCTTTACAATATCATACTCATGACACCCCGCTAAATCTAATAATAAAGCACTAATTACACCGGTACGATCTTTTCCGGCAGAACAGTGAAATAAAATACCATCATAAGGATAATCTAAAAATACTTTAAAGACTTTATAAATTTGTGCTTGTAAATGATCCAACATTAATATATACAAATCCCCCATATCTTTAAAATCAGTCATTTGACTAGGGACTAAATTTGAATTTGGATCGTTAAATAAATCAATATGAATATACTTTACATCTTCATCATCTTCAAAAACACTAGGTGCCATTGAAACTTCATAAGCGCCTCTTAAATCAATACTTACTTTGACACCATAATTTTTAATATAATCTAAATCCTCTTGTGTAAGTTTAGCCGGTGTTGCACTTCTAATATACTTATGGGCTTTTGTGAAGTAGCCTTCTTGTGTTTCATAGCCTCCTAAATCACGAATATTTTTTATAGAACTTACTTTTAATAAACGTTCTTCTCTTGTCATGTATTGCATTTTTATATCGCCAAAATTTTATAAAATCCTCAACTTAACAAAGTATTTGTATAAAAACTTGAATAAGTAATTTTTATAAAATATATACTTGGCTTACTCCTTTCTTTTAATTTAATAAAGCGATGGGAAACCCCATCGCTATTTTCTAATATGCTTTTGCAAAATAAACTACTTTTTTAGCAGGTTTTCCACAACATACGCAAGTATCACTATGGTGATCAGTTTCGACAATACAACGTGTAGTTGCTCCTGTTTCTTCTTTAATTTGTACTTCACAGGCCTCATCTCCACACCACATTGCTTTTAAATACCCACCTTTATTTTCTAACACTGATTTAAATTCATCATAGTTATAAACTGTATGAGTATTATTTTCACGATGTTTTAATGCTTTTTCATACATTTCATCATGAATTGTGTCTAATAAATCACTCACCACTTGACTAAATGTTTCATCTAAAGCAACAATTTGTTTTAATCCATCATTACGTTTAACTAAAATACATTGATTTTTTTCAATATCTTTAGGACCTAATTCTACTCTTAAAGGAATACCACGCATTTCTGCTTCACTGAATTTCCATCCAGGTGTTTTATCACTTGCATCAACACTCGCTCTAATTCCCATTGCTTTTAAACTTTCACATACTTCATTGGCTTTATCTAATACCCCTTCTTTATGTTGCATAATTGGGATAATGATGACTTGTGTTGGAGCCACTCTTGGAGGTAATACTAATCCATTATTATCACCATGCACCATAATAATTCCACCTAAAAGACGAGTTGAAACTCCCCAAGAAGTTTGGTGAACAAACTGTTGTTTGTTATCTTTATCTAAAAATTTAATATTAAATGCCTTAGCAAATCCTTGCCCGAAATAATGTGAAGTTCCTGATTGTAACGCTTTACCATCATGCATTAAAGCCTCAATTGTATAAGTTTCTTTAGCACCAGCAAATTTTTCTTTTTCAGTTTTACGACCAGTTACCATTGGTAATGCCAACAAATTTTTAGCCATTTCATCATAAATATGAAGCATATCCATAGTTTCTTTTCTTGCTTCTTCTTCACTAGCATGAACAGTATGTCCTTCTTGCCATAAAAACTCAGATCCTCTTAAAAATGGACGTGTTGTTTTTTCCCAACGTACTACTGAACACCATTGATTATATTTTTTAGGTAAATCACGGTATGAATTCACTATTTTTGCATAATGTTCACAAAATAACGTTTCAGAAGTCGGACGAACAATAAGCGGTTCTTCTAATTCAGCTAAGCCCCCTTTTGTCACCACTGCACATTCAGGCGCAAATCCCTCAACATGATCAGCTTCCTTTTGTAACAAAGATTGTGGGATTACAAGTGGCATATATACATTTTCATGCCCTGTTTCTTTAAATCGCTTATCTAAATATTCTTGAATTCTTTCCCATAATGCATAACCATATGGGCGATAAATAATGAATCCTTTCACACCTGAATAATCCATTAATTCTGCTTTACGACAGACATCAGTATACCACTGAGCAAAATCGTCTTCCATAGCAGTAATTGCATCAATTTTCTTATTGTTTGCCATATCTTTCACTCCTTCTTTATTGTCTCTTTATTTTAACAAACTTTTTGTTATTAAACAATACACAAAAAGTTCAAAAAGGGCTTTTAATCATGATTTTTCTTATGTTTTGATTTAAGTAACCCTAATCCCACAATTGCCATTGCGCCAATTGAAACAGAAGCAATTTTCAAATGACGATGAGGATCAGTTTTTTGAAGACTTGCCATCCATTCAAATAAAGATACTCCCTCATTATTTACCGGCTCATTATTCAAAGCATATACCCATACTGCATGTCCATTATATTCAATTCCCTCACGCACGACACGATTGTAACTTGTTAAAGTGACATTCGCCTTATGTGCTTTTAACTTTTGAACATTTTTTACACTATATTGATAACTGACAGTCTCATCATTTTGACTATGCACCATCCAAATTGGTAAATGTTTTAACTTTTTAGCTTCTTCATCATCTATTTCATTTCCACAAATCGGTACAATACAACTAAATAATGAAGGTGCTGTGCTTGCTAATTTCCATACCATTTTTGCCCCTGCTGAACAACCAATTAACATAATTTTTTTAGTATCAATATCATGATGATGACTCACAACTTCTTTAATTAAAGTTAAAAGTTCTTTAGTATAATCTTTACTTCCAACAATCCAATTATCCGGACATTGTGGAGCTATCACATATGCTCCTTTAAATATTTTTTGCGTTTTAGTCGTCGCAAAAGCCACTGCCCCTTTATTCGCTAAAATTTGAATATTATTATTCGTTCCACCCTCACCAGAACCATGTAACCAAATAATCAATGGATTTTTCTTCTTTTTAATCACCGGTACATACTGACGATAGTTTAACCCTGTTTGTGTCACTTCATAACTGAATTGATCTGCTAAAGGGCGGATTAAACGTGCAAACTCATATTGTGTCGTAAGCGGCATAAACACCACTTCTTTAATCAATATATCTTTTAACTGTTCTACTTCAAAATGAAGTTTTAATTCTTTATTATAAGATTTAAAAATATCAAAATGCCCCTCTTGATCTTCATAGCGATCATAAAAAATAGTATCTGTTGCCTTATTAAGATGACTGCTATTCATTTCTAAAATCACATAACGTCCTAAAGTTGAACGATCACCTTCAATTGAATGACTAACATAAACATTTTCAATCACACATTCACCTTCAAAATAAACTTTTCCATCAGGTTGAATGCTTTTATTAGTGACTCTAAAAGTATGAATATCAATGGTACTTGCAAAAATATCAATCCCCATATCAATAGCAACTTTAGTTATTTTTTCTCCATAATCAAATACTTCAGCAATTAAATCAAATTTCTTCACCATAAGAATTACCTCTTTTCTTTGTTTTACTTAGTATAATGTAAACTTTTGAACTTAAAATTAACATCTAATGATAGTTTAATACAACAATTTTAAAAATTATAGCGAAAAAGTGGTCGACAACCACTTTTACTGACAATCTACTCCCTCGTCTTTTAAAACTACTGTGACTTTTTGAATCATCAGTAATAACATATAAGTTGATTACTCAAACGAATACACCCTATTAGTATTAAATTTACACTTAACATTACCCTTTGTTACTGTTACGTTTTTAAAGTCTATTTTCATACTTTTTATGAACGAATATCAAGTAATTTTTGTTTTAATTCTCCTTCAATACGTTTTAATTCAACTTCTGCTTGTGTACGTTTTTCACGTCCTTCATTTTGAATTTTAACGACTTCATCTAATGTTTCAATTAATGATTGGTTTGTATGTTTTAAAGTTTCAATATCCACAATACCACGTTCAGATTCCTTAGCTGTTTCAATTGTTCCCATTTTTAATGTATCTGCATTTTTCTTTAATAATTCATTTGTCATTTCAGTCACACTGCGTTGTGCTTCCATCGCTTCTTTTGAATGTTGTAATCCTAATGCCAATACCATTTGAGATTTCCATAATGGAATAGTATTTACAATCACTGATTGAATTTTTTCAGCCATCAAAGTATCGTTATTTTGAACTAAACGAATTTGAGGGGCCATTTGAATGGCAATAATACGTGTTAACTCTAAATCATGAAGCTTCTTTTCAAAACGATTAACCATACTTGCATAATCATTGGCTTTTTGTGAATCTTCCGGTAAATTGCTCGCTTGAGCGATACTCACTAATTTAGGTAACTCCTCATTTTTTGCTTTTTCTAGTTTCTTTTTCCCTGCTAAAATATATAAAGTTAATTCTTTATAATTGCTCATATTTAATTCATACATTTGATCTAACATCGCTATATCTTTAAGTAAAGTCACTTGATGTTTCTCTAATGTATGTGTAATCTTTTCAACATTTGAACCCACTTTTGTATATTTGGCTTTAATTTCATCAACTTTATTTTTAGATTTTTTCAAGAAACCAAAAACACCTTTTTTCTCTTGTTCATCAACATCAAATGATTTTAACTCACCGACTAATGAAGATACCATATCTCCAACTTCCCCTAAATCTTTTGTTCTGACTTTATCTAAAGTTGATTCAGAGAAATTTGAGATTTTAGTTTGTGCACTAGCCCCATATTGTAATACCATTTGTGAATTTGTAATATCAATTTTTTCAGAAAAGTCATTCACTAACTGTTTTTCTTCCGGACTTAGTTTTGCTTCATCTAAATCACTTTCTTGTGTGACTTCTTCTTTCTTTACTTCCTCTTGAACCTCTGCTTCGTTAAAAGGATCAAGTGTTAATGTTGGCATTTTATTTTCTTCCATATTCTTTCCTCCTATAATAAACCATCATGATGCAGTGCTTACATCTAATATTTGATTTTAACTTAATTGCATCTATTTTTTAGCACGATTAACCCTGCTCACACTAAGATATAATACTCAAAAATTTTACTCACTTTATCCATTAAAGTAGGTGAGTTTTGATGTAATCCTAGATTAAATCTAAGTTAACAACACACTCATAAATAATAAGGATCAGGGGATTGAGTGATTTTATCCCCTTTTAACAGCCTTGCTTATTTATTCTCGCCATAAAATATTCATCTATATACTGACCATTTTTAATAAATGCTTGTACTCTTTTACCTTCTATTACAAATCCCATTTTTTGATATAAGTGTATCGCTTTTTCGTTATCTACAACCACATCTAATTCAATTCGTCTAACCATTAACCACTGATCGGCTAACTCTAGTATAGCTTTTATAAGTAATGTTCCAATTCCTTGATTTTGGTAATCTTTATGTACCATAATCCCAAGAGTGGCACAGTGGCGTCAACGCATACTGGTATTTAACACTAAACTCACAGTCCCTACTACTTGATTATTGACACACGCTACTAATTAGTGATGATGACTAGGCATTGAATTAATAAAATCAATACTCTCTTGAAGTCGTGTAGTAGGTAATCCGGTGATATTTTCAAATCCCCCCTCCATATGTCGCATTTGGTGTAAGGCATTTACATCTTCTATTTGAATTGGTCTGATAATCACACTCATATTCTCACACTCCTTTGTATCATTATAACAAAAACTAATACGCTTTCCTAACTATTTATGATAATAATCACAGTAACTAAAAATGGCATCTAATCGATACCATTTGATCAGTGAGTTTGATCATTAATTCTTGCCATCACACATAAGTTTGCAAACTTTCCCTCTTTAATTACTGCTTGTTTTTTGATCCCCTCAACAACAAAACCATGTTTTTCATATAAATGAATGGCTCTTTGATTATCTTCATATACCTCTAATTCAATTCGTCTAACCATTAACCATTGGTCGGCTAAATCTAAAATAGCCGTCATTAACTTTGAACCAACTCCTTGATTTTGATAATCTTTATGCACCATCATCGCCATATAAGCCACATGATTTAAACGTGGCTGATTAGACTTCGTTAATGAAATTTCACCAATGACTTGATCATTCACACAAGCCACTAAATGATGATCATTTTCCCCTAATGAATTCACAAAATCTATATTTTTTTGCAAACGTTCACTAGGCAACGCCAATAAATTTTCAAACACACCCTCCATATGTCGCATTTGCCAAATAGCATAAGCGTCCTCTTGTTTTATTGGTCTAATTATGATTTCCATATCTCCCACCCCTTTTTTTAAATTATAGCATACCCAAATTAAAAAGACACGATTAAACAATAGAAATTGACTTGTATATCAATTATTAATATACTATAATTCGATGTCAAAAAAGGTGTCATTGAGCATATAGCTCAGTGTGATTAGATTGTAGATTTAGGAAAAGAGGATGGCGATTAAGGTGGAGCGTTAATTGCTTGTGGTGATGTTCAAACGATTATCAACAACAAAAACTCTTTAACAGGTTTATATTTAAAAAAGGAAATCGAATTTCACTCATAAAAAAATCCCTTATTAGAGGGATTTTTACATTTTAGGCATTGTGGGATTAATTTCAAAATAATGATACAACGCCCCAATTAAATTAGAATCGTTATAGAACTTACAATGATCGATTTCCACTGTTGGAAATGATACCGGAATTTGTTCATAAATTTTATTGAGGTGTTCTTTTACTTTTTCAATCACAATATCACGTTTACTAATTCCACCACCGATTAATACTCTTTGAGGATCTAAAACACATTGGAAATTGTAGATTTGAAAAGCAAGGTTAGCCGCAAATTCATCAAATACTTCCATTGCATCTTGATCACCACTATCTAAATAGTTAAAAAAGTCATAACCGTTAATTGAATTAAAATCAATTCCTTTTTTCTTAGAAAGTCCTATTAACAGTGTTGAAGTACTGGCTTTTAAAGCAAAGCAATTTTCATATTTAAAGCCACCTACTTCACTTTGAATAAATGAAAACTCTCCCGCAAAGAAATGATTTCCACGATTTAATTTTCCGTTTTGAACGACACCGCCACCAATACCAGTTCCTAAAATAATGACAATTCCATCGTTGACATTTACTAGATTACCTTTCCATAATTCTGCTAATGCGGCACATTTACCGTCATTTTCAACACTTATCGGTAAAGGAATAACTTTTTGAATGGCTTCAATAATATTTAATTTTTGATTGTACATTAATGCCCCACCTGAATACATATAACCCACGTTACTATCAATATTCCCCGGCATACTTAATGCCATTCCATCTACTTGATCTTGATATTTTGAATATATTTCTTTAAAAACATCAAGTAAATGGCCTAAATGATCTAAAGGGGTATCGACTTCTCCTTTTTCAATAATTGTCGCATCATTTTCCATTAAGGCATATTTAATTTTTGTTCCTCCGACATCTAAAACTAATTTACGCATTTTTTCAACTCCTTCGCTTTAGTATAACATAAAAACAAATTGTGTCTTGTTTTTTTTCTAATAAAGGTAAAATCGTATTTCTAATACCTTTAGTCGATTTTATTTGATTAACATAAGACATACAACTAATGATTGGATTTGAAACACAGTTCATTAATTGGGCAATTGCCATCATTGTTGCGACAGATAACTGATTACATACTACAAAATAAGCTGCAATAACAAAAATCCCTAAACTCATTAACCACCCTGTAGCCACTGAAAAACTTTCTGCTTTTGCTATATTTCTATCCAATTCTATTTTAGATTTAGAAAGTTCTTTATTAGAGTTTTTAAATTGGTTTAATATTTTTAAACGATCACTATATTGACGAGTAAAATCAAAACTGTATAAACAATCTTTTATTTTACTAATTGTTTTAGAATTCATTTGAGAAACATATATTGCTTTAGAATTTAATTCTTCTTCATAGTACTTAGAAACTTTAAGCATCACTAATAACATTAATAAAATCCAAACTAAGACATAATAATTTAAGTAGATTAATGT
Organism: Erysipelotrichaceae bacterium; assembly: GCA_018365815.1. Lineage (GTDB taxonomy): Bacteria > Bacillota_I > Bacilli_A > Erysipelotrichales > Coprobacillaceae > Beduini. The sequence continues at coordinate 65,472 of JAGZJH010000002.1, read as the reverse complement.
TCCTACCCCTAATATTAAAATAGAAATATCTGAAATTAATTCTAATATATTTTTATAATACTTTTCTTCAATTGTCGTACAGTCATTAACAATCATTGAAACGTAATTAGAATTTGTTTCTTGAATGTAGTTAAAATAACTTAAATTAGTGATATTTTGAATGAGTGTCGCTTTAATTTTTTGAATAGAATGATTTAATAATTTTGATTGTAAATACATTCGATAATACTTGACTATTCCATAACTGATAAAATAAACGACGAATTGTAGTTTATGTTCTAGTAATATTGAAATAAATTCTCAAAAGGCATTTGATGGTGGATTAGGATCAGCAAAAGGATTAATTTTTTTCCGTTTTATTACAGCAATTTGTATTCATCTCAAAACAAAGAAGTGTTATAAATTTATTAATCAAGATTTAAGATTAATTCATGAATTAGATGCTTATTTTAAAGCAAAAAATATAAAAGTCGTGGATATTAATAATTTAACAGAAATTTTAAAAGACATTAAAAATTATAATGATGCTCATCATCTACTTTTACCATTATCAACACATTTTAAAATATTTTTCAAGAAAATGAAGTTAAAAAGGAAAAATAGAGAAGATTCCTGCTATTAGTGTAATTTAAAATGATGTAATATTCCTATTATTTTGATTACCTTTTCAACTAAAAAATCGTGGCATTAACCACGATTTTGTTTATCTTTTTGTGTTTTAATAACTTTTTGACGTGTAAATTCTTCTCTTTCCTTTTCCTCTAAAGCTTCAGTAATAAATTTTACTGTTTCACTAAATTCAGGAATTGAAATATTTTTAAGGGCATTGGCTCTTTTTTGTGTTTTACGAATGGCATTAGCTAAACGATAAACACTGTTTTCAACTTCTGCTAATAAAACAGTTAGTTCCTTAACTTTATAAAAGCAACGATAAGCATAGTCTACTTTTGAATTGGCTCTTTCAAATCCATATCCTAAAGTAATTGGTTGTTTTTCATATTTGATCGTTGGAAGTTCAACTCCCATGACACTTCGGTAAGTTACACTTAACCCGGTATCAATAGGCACTGCTTCAACGATGTCTGTAATAACCCCTAATGAAATATTTGCTTCTTGTAATGCATAATAAGCTTTTTGATAGGCTTCTGTAATGTCATCACGAATAATTTTAACGTCATCTAATAAAGTCATCATCTCTTTGATTAAAACGTTTCTTTTTTTATCTAACAAGTCATAACCAAGATTAGCAAGTTCAAGAGATTTTTTGGTTGCAATTAAATTCCCTTTAGTGGGAAATACTTGATTAGCCATAATTACTCACCTACTGCTTGTTGTAATTCACGAATAATTGTATCTTCTTGTAAACCAAATTGTTTAACTGCTTTTTCATGATTATAGAATTGTTTAACAATTTCATTATCAATACGATCTAGTTCACCAATTGGAAGCACTGATAATAAAGACCAACCTAAATCTAATGTTTCTTCAATGCTGCGGTTAACATCAAATCCTTGATTAATAAAGTGTTCTTCGAATAATTTACCAAATTCCATGTATTTTTTATCTGTTGCAGATAATTCATCTTCTCCAATAACTGATGTTAATGAACGTACATCTTGCACATGGGCATAACAAGCAAATAATTGGTTAGATACGGCAGAGTGATCTGCACGTGTGTATCCTTCACCGATACCATCTTTCATTAAACGGCTAAGTGATGGTAATACACCAACCGGTGGATAAATTCCTGTTGCATTTAAATCTGCATCTAATGTAATTTGTCCTTCTGTGATATAACCAGTTAAGTCAGGTACTGGGTGTGTAATATCATTATTTGGCATTGTTAAGATTGGAATTTGTGTAACGGATCCTTTTGCATCTTTAATAATTCCGGCTCTTTCATATAATGAGGCTAAGTCAGAATATAAGTATCCTGGATAACCTTTACGTCCCGGAATTTCACCTTTACTTGATGAGAATTCACGTAATGCTTCACAATATGAAGTCACGTCAGTATAAATAACTAAGATATGCATATCATGTTCATAGGCTAAATATTCTGCTACTGTTAATGCACATCTAGGTGTTAAGATACGTTCGATAATTGGATCGTTTGATAAGTTTAAAAACATTACAACTCTTTGCATTACTCCGGCTTCTTCAAATGAACGTTTGAAATAATCTGCAACGTCATTTGTAACCCCCATGGCTGCAAAGACTACCCCAAATCCTTTACCTTCATCATCAGCAACTTTTGCTTGTTTAACGATTTGTACTGCTAATTGATTGTGTGGTAATCCAGATCCAGAGAAGATTGGTAATTTTTGTCCACGAATTAATGTTGTTAAACAGTCGATTGAAGAAATACCGGTATTAATATAGTTTCTTGGGTAAACACGTGATACCGGATTTAATGGTTGCCCATTAATATCCATCATTTTTTCGGCAAAGACTTCACCTAAACCATCAATTGGTTTACCTGCTCCACTAAATACTCTTCCTAAGATTTCTTTAGAAAGTGGCATTTCCATTGGACGACCTAATAATCTTGTTTTTGTATTTGATAATGATAAATTGTTTGTTCCTTCAAATACTTGGACAACAACACGTTCACCTTCGATTTGAACAATACGTCCAAGACGAGTTGAACCGTTTTGTAATTGAATTTCAACCATTTCGTCATAAGATGCACCTTGTACATGATCTAAGACAACTAATGGTCCATTGATTTCACTAAGACCGACATATTGTAGACTCATAGTTAATCCTCCTTCTATACACTTGCTTTAGCAACTGCTTGATCAATCATATTAAAATAATCATCTAATAAATCAATGTTGCTATTTGGCACATCATATTTCATTTTAACTACTTTTTCAAAGATTTCTGTTTCTAATAATACACGAATTGGTTTTCCAAGTGAAATAACTTCTTTTCCACGTTTATTTAAGTATAAAATAACTTCCATCATTTTTAATTGTTTTTCTAATGGTACATAAGTATCATCTTTGTGGAAGGCATTTTGTTGTAAATACCCAACTCTAATTAATTTAGCGACTTCAATTACTAATTTTTGATCATCTGGTAATACATCTGATCCCATTAATTTAACGATTTCCATTAATTTTGTTTCTTCTGCTAAGATTGAAGCGATTTCTTGACGATCTCTAACGAATTTAGGATCAACATTTTTATTTAACCATCTTTCAAGATCAGGAACATATTCGCTATAACTTAAATTCCAGTTAATTGCAAAATAGTGTCTTGCATAAGCTAAGGCTTTATCTAATGCCCAGAAACATCTAACGAAACGTTTTGTATTTTGAGTAACTGGTTCTGAAAAGTCTGCCCCTTGTGGTGAAACTGCACCAATGATAGTGACTGATCCTTCTGAACCGTTTAAGTTTTTCATATATCCTGCACGTTCATAGAATTGAGATAGACGTGAAGGTAAGTAGGCAGGAAATCCTTCTTCGGCTGGCATTTCTTCAAGACGTCCTGAAATTTCACGTAACGCTTCTGCCCAACGAGAAGTTGAATCCGCCATGATTGCAACATGGTAACCCATATCACGATAGTATTCAGCTAATGTAACTCCAGTATAAATACTTGCTTCACGAGCTGCTACTGGCATGTTTGAAGTATTGGCAATTAATACAGTTCTATCAGTTAAAGGTTTATTTGATTTAGGGTCGATTAACTCTCTAAATTCTTCAAGAACTTGTGTCATTTCATTTCCACGTTCTCCACAACCAACATAAACGATAATATCTGCATCACACCATTTTGCTAATTGGTGTTGTGTCATTGTTTTACCAGTACCAAATCCACCCGGAATGGCTGCTGTTCCCCCTTTAGCGATAGGGAATAATGTATCAATAACACGTTGACCTGTAATTAACGGTCTTGAAATTGGCAAACGTTTAGATACCGGACGAGAATTTTTAATTGGCCATTTTTGAGTTAATGTGCATTCATGAATATGACCTTCTTGATCTTCTAATTTCATAATTACATCATTAATTGTATATTCTCCATCACTAGCCACTTCAACGACTTTACCACTTAATAAAGGACTTACCATACATTTATGCACAATTAAATCTGTTTCCGGACATGATGCATAAATATCTCCGCCTTTAACTTCGTCTCCTACTTTAACATGCATTGTAACTGCCCATTTTTTATTTTGATCTAATGGTGCTACACTGCTTCCTGTGGCAATAAATGCCCCAGATTCATTTGCCATTTCTTGTAATGGTCTTTCGATCCCATCAAATATATTTCTTAAAATCCCCGGCCCTAAAGTTACACAGATTGGACTTCCTGTTGATAAAACAGGTTCTCCTGGTTTTAATCCAGTTGTTGTTTCATAAACTTGGATAGTTGTAAATTCTTTTTTAATAGAGATAACTTCTCCGATTAATTTTTGATTTCCAACATATACCATTTCCAACATTGAGAATTCAGTTGCATCTTTTACAGTTACTACGGGACCATTGATTGAATAAATTACACTATTACTCACATTGTCACCTCCAGCAGAATCATCTGCTAACTATTTAATAATTAAACCAGAGTTTTTAGCAAACCAGTCTTTTTGATTTTCTAATGCTGTATCTAATGATTCATCTATAACAAGTTTAGACTCACTATTTTCAACAATTAATCCACCGATTTCTAAACTATCACTAGCTACAATTTCAATCTCACTTCCGTATGCTTTAGCTAATTGATCTTTAAGTTCAAGATCTTGTTTTTTAACATACATCGTCGATTGTGTTAAATGATATGCTCCAACTTTTTTAGCTTTAGCAAGCATAAAATCAACGTATTCTTTACTTGTAGTAAATTCAACTAACTTTGCTTTGGCTTCACTAAATACATTAGCCACATACCCATCTCTTTTTTCAATTAATTTTTTAATTCTTTCGCTATGACTTTGAGAAATTTCAGCAGCAGCAATAGAAGAAATTTCAGATAACTCTTGATTCATTTGTAAAGCAGCATCTTTTTTGGCTTCTTCTTCCATTTGTTCATTTGCAAGTTGTTCTAAGCTATTAACTTCTTCTAGGATTTTTGCTTCTTCCTTACTTGCCTGTGCCGTAATTTCATCTTTCATATAGAGAAATACTTGTTCGATATTTTCCATCACACATATCTCCTATAATTTAACCCCAATTGCTTCAGAAACATAACCATCAATAGTTTCACCAATTTTAGATTCACCATGACGATCCGGAATTTCCACAATTAAAGGTTTTGGTTGTTTTAATTTAATTTCAGATATAATATCTGGACACATATCGATTAATTTAGTAGTGACTAAAATAACTGCAATACTTGTATCACGCATTTTGCTTTCAAGTAATTCTAAAAACTCTTGACGTTCGTGTACAACAATTCCTTCAATCCCTACTAATCTTAATCCCATTAATGTATCTATATTATCGCTGATTAAGAAAAATTTCATATCATCAGCCCTCTTTTGCTTTTATAATTTATTGATAATTAAGATAGAAATTAATAACCCGTAAATCGCAACCCCTTCACCTAAGGCAACGAAGATTAATGATTTACCAAAGTTCTTTTCGTTTTCAGAAAAAGCACCGATTGCAGCAGGAGCAGCAGCAGCTACGGCAATCCCAGCACCTAAAGCTGACATACCAGTTGCTAAAGCAGCAGCTAAGAATCCTAAACCTTGTGCTAAAGTTCCGGCGATACCAGAAGCAACTGTTTCTTCAGCAAATACTCCTGTACCACTTACTTGGAATAAGAACACACCTAATACAACTGCAAAAAATCCACATACATGAGTTGCTAAACGGAATTTAGCAGATTTCGCATCTACTTTTCCTGTAAATACTTTTACTAATGGTAAAGAAATTAAAGCAATAATTAATGCTGGTAAAATAAATTCTAAAACTGTCATTTTTTATAATCCTCCAATAAATTCTTTTTATTCAATAGTTTTAAAAGGTATACCATTACCTTCATAGTAACGGCTAAACATTTCATAGAACTCTAAACGTAATACTTGAATACCTACAATTAATCCTTCAAGTCCCATTACAAATAAGTTACCAATAACTAAGATAATCCAATATCCAAAACCACCAACCATGTTAGCAAGTGTATATACTACTAACATCATTCCGGCATGGGATAAAATAAATCCACCCACACGTAAATAAGACATGGTATTGGCAATAAATGTTAATAATACTTCAAACATTTCAAAAAAAGCAGTCATGAAGAAATTACCAAATCCTTCTGGGAATAATGGTTTTCCTTCCATTTTATTTTCAAACGCTTCTTTCATAAAGATTAAGATAATTGGAAGTACAATCAATAATCCAATATAAATAGGGTTCATTAAATTTAATCCAGTCATTGTTCCTACTGCAATCCCTAAAACAGCCACATAGAAAACAATTCCACTTAATCCATTATGAGAAAATAACGCTTCTGCTAAATGTTTATTTCTAAAGTTTTTAATCGTATTCATAATCATTGTTAATAAGATTAAAATAGCACCAATACTAATTGCTCCAATGAGTAATGTCATTGTTGAACTTGGATCCATTGTATGAATAAACGGTACTAAAATTTCTTCATTACCAAATACTGATCCAAATACAATACCAAACAATGCACTTGAAAATCCTAAGCGAACTCCCACTGCACCTAATTCCATATTAAACTTTTTATATGCAATATATCCAATTAAAGATAACAACAACCCTTGTCCGACATCACCAAACATAATTCCAAATAGAAGTGTGTAAGTTAAAGCCACAAACGGCGTTGGATCTTTTTCACTATATCCAGGAACACCATACATTTCCACAAACATTTTAAATGGTCTAGCAAACCAACCATTTTCTAATTTTGTTGGTGGTGTTAAACGTGAATCGCCATTTTCATCACGCAATTCAACATGAACTCCTTCAATAGATTCAAAATCTTCTTTAATTTTTTGTGCATCTTTGACTGATGCAAATCCTACGATTGATGATTTTTCACCTAACACAATGACATATTTTTGTGCTTCGTAAGTACGATTTAAACGTTTTGCAATAGAATAAATTCGATTTAATTCATTTTTATTTGATTCGAATAATTGTTTAATATCATTTTCTAAACCTTTAGACATTGCTTTAGCAGCATCTGTTTCTTCTTGAATTTCTGCAATTGCTAATTCAGGTGTCCCATGAACAAAGTTAGGGATATGAATTCTTTCAAAATATAATGAAGAAAAGATATTATCAATTTCCGGTGCCTTTGACTCAGTAGTTAAATACATACACCAAGTATATTGTGCATCATCATGAAACCTTTTTAAAATAAATGGTTGCCCATCATAATATTTTAATTTATCTACATTATTTAATGGTAATAAACCAAAACGAACTTGTAAATATTTACATGAAAACAAATCGTCAAAATCTACATTAATTCCAGCAACATGTTGTAACTGTACCATTGCTGCTTCATTTTCTTCTATAACAACATCTAATTCTTTTTTAACACGATTGAACCCATCTGCTTGACTCACTAATCCACAAAATAATGAATCTGATTTGATGAAATTCATCGTTTCACCTTTCACATCAACTTCCTCAAGTTCAAAACCATATTTTTCACTTGCACTATCCATACGTGAAATTAAATCAGCATATGGATTTTCTCTGTTTAAAACAGATAATCCATGGACTGAATCTACAAACTTTGATGCCGGCTCTGGATGAAATTTCTTTTGTTCAAGCAATTTAAATAATACTTCATCATATTGTGCTTGTTCAAAATTAATATCCAGTAGCATTAATTTTGCAATCGCCATATATTTTCTCCCTCCATATTTACGACTTTTTATTTATTATTTAGAAACAACTTATTTTTAAAGAGAGTTAATAACATTATAACTATTACAATTAATTCTAGTGGTAAATTTAAAATATCTTTGCCAAACTGAATTTTTACAATCGCATAAACAACTAAAACTGTCAATATAAATAATCCACTAATTCCTTTAACTCCTAAAATAAGATCAACAAAGCGATTATTTTTCTTATTTTTAAACATTGCATTCACACAATTTGATACCCATTGTCCTAATACAATAGTTAAACAGCCATACATTACTTTTTGACTTAATGAAAGTGGCAAAGTGATTAAAGACATTGTTGTTGTTTTAAAAGCAATTGACCCGTATAGTATCCCAAAGACCAAAGATGAAATTCCTAGATTTCTTACTATTTTAAAGAAATTAGATTTTTTTGAAAATATTAGTCCTAGGATTAATAAAACCAATCCTAAAGCTATATCTCCAAAGAAAATTCCACTAACACCTAACCATAACAATGACACTAAGTAAGTAGTATCATAATCACCATAATGCTTAGCACTAGATAAGATTTCAAAAGGTTTAAAAAATCTTGAGTTATTTAAAATCACCGGTGGCATCACGTTTGCTTCCATATATGTATCAGCCGGTAATACTGTGATCTCAACATCATTTATTTCATTAAGTAATGCTTTAATTTTTTCAAGATCATCATCACTGACAAAACCATAAATAGAGGCTAAATAATTATAATCTAATACATAAGGTGATAAACTATAAATTTTAGTTAAATGTGTTACTTTAGTATATAACTGATTTAACTGTAAACGATGTTCTTCTTTTAAAATATTAATACGTTGATCCATTGTTTGAATATACTCATTCATTGCACTGATTTCTTCTTTTAATTCATTTAACCCTTCACTTACTGTTCCATGAACAAAGTCAGGAATTCGAATTGACTTAAACATTAAAGAAGAGAAGATATTATCAATTTCTATAATATCTTTAGATAATGCATAATAAGCACACCAAACATAGAAATTATCCTCTTTAAATACTTTAAAAATAAATGGATAACCCTCATAATAATCTAATTTAGGTATGTTTTTCTTCGGTACTTGACCAATTCTACATTTAAGATAATGACACTTAAATAATTGGTCTAAATTTAACTCGTCTCCTTCTATCTTTTCAAGAATAGCAAGAGTATTAACATTTTCATCTTTAACTTGTTGTAATTCTTTTTTTACAGCTTCAATTTTATTTAATTTTTCCTCAATTTCATCAAGATATTGATTTGCTTTTTCAATATCCAATTGTTCATTATGATAATGGATATCCTCTAATTCAAACCCTAGTCTAAAACTTGTTTGTTGTAAACGATGATATAGATTATCATATGAAGAATCAGTTTCAAGAACTTTGACATTCTTTTGACTATGAATAAACATTGAAGCTTTTTGAGGATAAAAACAAGTTGCATTGTTTACTCTTAACAAAATGTCAAATACATTTTCTTTTTTAAACGTGACATTAAGCAAATTCATAGATTGAACTGCCATAAATAGTCCTCCTTCTAACTAATAAATCAACATCTTTTCGATACTTGATGCCGGCTCTCCATAACGAATTCCTTCGATAATATGTTTTAAATTATCGATTTCAATATTAAGAATAATTTCATAAGTCATATATACTAATGCAGCATCAGTTGAAAAACGCATATAACGTTTCGCTAAATTGTATTTAATCTTTTCAGCATAGTATTCAATATAAACATATTCTTTTTCATCGACATAAAACTTATATTGGGATTCACTTAATTTTTTAAGAAGTGAATCGGCATCAGGTGCAGCGATTAAATCCGCCATCACTGATTTAGGCATACGAGAGTATTCCATAAACAAAGTTTCTTCAATATGTGCAGGCGTTGCATTAAAGAATTTTTTCAAACGATAAATTTTAGTAATGTTTTGCAACTCAATCATTGTATATAAAACATTTAATAAATCTTTTTGCTTTTTACCTTTATACAATCTTTTAATTGTATCTGTGTAAATTTTAAAATAAACACGTTTAAGTTGAACTTCAAGAATGTTGTAATCCATCAGTTCATCTTTTTTAGGTTTTAATTCAATTAATGTTTTATAATACACAGTCCCTTTAACAAGTTCTAAAATATCATCATAAGTGTTGGCATTGATTAATCCATAAATATTAAAGCTTCCTTTTTTAGCTAAGTATTCCGGAATCACTAAATCATAACCTGTGTAAATTTCAGAGTTTAACATACGAATTTTATTTAATAATATTTCTATTTCACCAGAAATAACACCTAAATTATAAAAATCCAACTCTGATTTTGAAGCATAACGCATTAAACGACTACTTCTTGCATAAAATTCTTTTGATAGTAATGCTTCTAATTGACCACGGTGAACTGTATTTTCTTTTAAATCTTCAAGTACATTAGCATATTCAGTTTCGTTTCTTAAATAAGTCACTATATCAGATACACTACGACGTTTTAAAAGTTCACTATAATCATCTTCTGTAAGTTTTCTTGCATACATCGATCTTGCTTTTGCTAAAATTGCATTTGATGATAAAGATCCCATGTGTTTTTCACCTCTATCCTATACTTCTTTACATTGGTTTACAATAGTCTCAACCCAACTGTCTTTTTGTGTTTCATAAAGGTTTTGAAGTGAAGCAAGAGAAGCCTCAAACTCTTTTTCATTTTGAGCTTTTGTCGCTTCGATCTCAGCTTGCAATTTTTCTTTATGCTCAGCAATAACTTTTTGCTGTTCAGTCATAAATGCTTGGTAAATTTCTTTTTTCTTAGCACTCATATTAGATTGAACATCGTTCTTTTTTTGCTTAGCATCTTCAACTTTTTTGGCACATTGACGATCTACTGCAACAATCTCTTGAATAAATTTGTCCAATTTATTACCTCCCAACTATACTTTTTCTATCTAAAAGTACCTAATCATTATACTCCTTTAATTCTTAAATGCAATCGATTTTTAATTTTGATCTGTAAATTTGATTTGCTCATTTTTTCACATTAAAAATAACTGAATAATTATAAACATTATTTTTGTTTTATAGAAAAAGATGCGCAAATACGCATCTTTTATTCTAAATCTTCTAAGCAAATTTCTTCCCAAGGAAGTTTTTGTAAATAAACTAATTTATAGATTTCATTCACTTCTTTTTCAAAATTAGGATTATTTGTCTTAACTAAATAAGTCACCGGTGCAAGTTCTTCGAGTTGATGTTCTTTTAATAAGGCTAATAAATCATCGTTATCGACAAATACTTCAGATTGACTAAAAAGTGAACTGGAAACGCCTGATTGACTTTGACTTCCTTCTAATATTCCCTTAACTAAAATTTCAATATGAATAGGTTGGTATAAATAATTAATATCCATATCAGATGAGTATAAATCCCCCGCTTGAACATCATAGTTTTTAACCGGAATAAAAGTATCCATTTGAATCACATACTCATCACTAAAATCACTGTTAATCAATTTTTTCATCCCTAATTTAGTAGCAACCTCACTTGTGACATATCCTTCTAAATCATAACTGGCATTTCCTGTATAGTTAAATTCTGTTTTCGTTTTAACTAATTGTTCTTCTGTATAACCAACAACATTTGTCTCTTGTAAACTTTCAGCTTCTTTACCATAAATCTTTTCATTATTTCTATACACACTAAGTCGCCCTAATTGATCTTCATAACTTTCTGAGTCTTTTTTTAAGAAAACAGCACTAATCATATAAGTTGGAACAACTTCAACATTTTCAATGGCGTTGATTTTATCATAAACTCCTTCAGGTATTCTTGTATTATAGAAATAAGGCAATTGTTGAAATGAAGTTGTAAACATACGATATTCCACAATTGGATATTTTGGCTCAGACATGGAACACCCACACATAAGTAATATCAATACTCCTAATAATATTTTTTTCATAATCTTGCCTCCTTATTAAATTGAACTTTCTGTTTCCTTAAACATTTGACTAGGAGATTTTTTAATTAACTTATATGATGTAATGTAAATACTTAAACTAATACTCAACATTGATAATCCAAAAACGACTAGCATATAGTGTATAATATCAACACTGGCAGTTGTTTTAAATAATTGTAAACATATAAATTGCATGATGATCATAATGATTAAAGAAAATAACATAGTTTGAATACTTAACCAAATAGCTTCAATGGTTAACAGTTTGAATACATTATCACTTGAAAAACCATTGGCTTTTAATAAACTCAATTCATCATTACGATTTGAAATAATTTTTTTATAAATGAATATTAATATTCCTAAAACAATAATCATCATAATAATAGAAAGATAAGTAGAAGTTGTTTTTAATAAATCAATCGTTTCTGTAAATAGTTTTAATTGTATTTGGTTATACCTCATTCCACAATCCGGTAAAATAGTTTGAATATTATTAATAACTTCTTGCATATTTTCTAATCCGTCACACATCAAAATCATTGAATTCTGACTGAGTGCATTTAATGAAATAAATGTTTCATAAGGTACTTTAATAATCATTCCGGTTGTGTAACTGTAACTATTGGCTTCAATAGGAGATAAAACTTCATTAATCTCTAAAGAGATTTCTTGATGATTGTAAACAAATTGAAGTGTCCCTTCTTTAGCATATGGTTTTAATTGGTAATCTAAATTTGCTCCATTTAACGATGAATTTCTAAAATCCGGTTGGATTAAAAATGTACCCTCTAATGTTTCTTTACCGATTTGTATTTGTTTAAGAACTATTTCACCATATTGATACACTTCAACGTGTTCAAGTAAACTAAGTGCTTGTAACTGTTCTTGTGTAAAATCAGGCAAAAGGGCATTATACATAGGGTTATTTCCTTGTTGTTTGTTAACAATAAATATCTCAAGATTGGCATTGGTGTTAAAAATTGACTTTTGAACTTCTTGATAAGTCGATAGATAACTTTTTGAAAAAACAACTAAACTAATCCCTAAAGTTGTCACTAACATAATTAAAATATACATACTATAATAGTATTTCATATATTTAAAAATATAGTTAAAATAATACTTTAATCGAATGGGTTTAAATTTAACTTTTTTAGAGGTTTCAATACTTTCACATTGTTGATGACATACTAACTTACAATGTTCTATTTTATAAACGACATCACAATACTCTAAAGCAAGTGAAGAATGGGTGGTCATTAAAATCATTGTTTTAGTTTGTTGAGCGATTTTTTGTAGTAGTTTTAAAATAATGATTGCATTTTCTTGATCTAAATTACTTGTGGGTTCGTCAAGTATTAATAAAGCAGGATTTTTTAAATACGCTAAAGCAATGGCTAATCGTTGTCTTTCACCGCCACTTAAATGTTCTACTTTCATAAATAGCGGTAATGAAAGACCAACGAGTTGCATCATTTCTTGAATACGTTGTTCATCGATTGTTTGATTAATTAAACCGGCATTGTTTTCAAAATTTTCTTTAATATTTAAGTGTGTTAGTAAATGATTACTTTGAAATACATAACCAATTTTATACTGACGGTAATAAGCAAGTTCTTTAGGGCTTTTTAAATTAATTTTTGTACCATTAAAATAATATTCTACTTTTTCATAGTTAAAATCCAATAATCCCACTTGGTATAAAATAGATGTTTTACCACAACCACTTGCACCACTGATGGCTGTTATTTTACCTTCTTCAATTTTTAAATGACTGTCGTTAATGATCGGTCGATCAAATTTAATATTTAAATTGTAATATTAATCATGATATTGTCTAATTCCTTTAAAATATGAAATTAAATAAGTCACTAATGCAATGACAAATGAAAATACAATACAACCGATCATGTTTAATCTAAACACTTCATGTGAACCGATACTTGGAATTAATATTCCTTGTTTAATGGCTAGTTGATATAACACCACAAATAAAGTTAAACTTCCTATTGCTAATATTAAAAATAATTGTAATATTTTTGAGATAAAATATTTTTGCAGTTCTGTTTTATTTACTCCCCATTGATACATAACACTTAAATCATGTTTATTTTTACGATATTCTAAGAAACTATAAACAATGACTAATATAACCATGATAAAAAAGATCACCATTGTATAAAATTTCATCGGTGTTTCTAAACCAAGCCACCCTGACATAAAATCATGAATATTTTTTTGAATAGAATAAACATAAGCATTTCCTTCCATTTCATGTACTTGTTCATAAACTGATGTGTAATCATCTTCATTTAAAACAAGAACATAGACAAAAGGTTCAAATGAGATTTCACCTTCTTGAAGTTGATAACTTTCCTTAGCCGTTAAATAAATATTTTCCATTGTTTCAAAATCTATATACCCTAAACTACTGACAAGCATTCCATGAGTTTCTTCTAATATTCCCACAACAGGTAATTCAATAGTGACTTCTTTAAAAATATGTGATGTTCCTCGATATTCAAAATATCCATTTTCGTTAGTCGTTGAATAATGGTCACCATAGATATAAGCCACCGGAATATCAACATTAAATTTAAGGATTGTTTTTTGCTTAAGATTTTCTATCCCTAATTTTTTAGCTTCATGGTAACTTAAATAAATTCCTTTTTCACCTTTAATATAATCTACACAATATTTTTCCATATCTTCTTGAGGATAATTTGCCAATAAATAATTAGAGCTTTGATTCACCGGATAATCTATTTCACTTATTTCTCCCTCTTTTTCCACAGTGAATTTCCAACTATCCAAACCATCTTGTCCTTTTAAAAAACTTCCATAATAAAATGGATATGATGCTTTTACTTCTTCCATTGATTGTAGTGTATTAATTTGTTGATTGGTTAAAGGTAATGCACCGCCATCAAAAAGTGCACGATCTTCTCCAATTCTAGGATCAACCGGATTAAAAACATAAAAAATATTTTTTGAAGATGAATTACTTAATCTTTCTAAATTTTCAGTATATTGATGACTTGCTTGTGAAGCAATAAAACATAAACAAACTGCTATGATCATAAATAAACTATAAAAAATATAATTCATCTTACCTGAGCGAAAATTACCTTTAAGCAATGTTTTAATCAATTGCTTAGAATGTTGATGAGATTTATTCATCTCACTCACACCTTGATCAATTTCATCATTTACAATATGCAAATCTTTAATTTCATAAACTTCATCACAATAGTTTTTCACTAAATCATCATGACTGGCAATAATGACTAACTTATTTTGACGAGCAATATCTTTTAAAATCTCCAATATATTTTCCTTATGCTCATGGTCTAAAGAACGTGTAATTTCATCACACAGTAAAACATCTGCTTCTTTAATTAAGGCTAAAGCAATTTGTAAACGTTGTTTTTCACCTCCGGATAATTGTTTAGGATATATTTTTTCATTAATCTCTAGTCCTACTTGTTTTAAAACTTCTTCAATCTTTTTTTGCGTTAATTCATTATTCACTAAATTTCCCACTGTTCTTAAATTATCATAACATGAGATATTTTCGATAAAAGAAGCCTCTTGTGTTAAATAAAAAATATGCTCTTGACTAAATTGTTTAATTTCATTTGGTTGAAGTGGTTTTTGGTTGACAAAATACTTTCCATCTAAGATATCAATATTCCCATTAATTATATTTAATAGCGTTGTTTTACCACAACCACTAGGACCAAACAAAGCATAAACTTTACCCAAATTAAAACTAACTTCTAAATCTTTAAATATTGGGCGATAAAACTCCACATTAATCCCCGTTAACTTAATCATATGCACCCCTCATTTCATATTTAATTGTTGTTTTTTGTAATATTATAGTTTTTATAAAATAAACGTTTATCTTAATTTAAAGATAGCACATCATATTTTCTTTGTGAATATTTTTATTGTAATAATGAAATAAAATATTATTTTTATGTAATTTAATATAATTAATTTTATTATTTTCATAATTTATGTTCTTATTTCTACTATGGTTTGAATATAAAGAAATTTACATTTTATTGATAATCATTACAAACTATTTTTATTCACAAATCATTTGATAGCACTTTCAAAAAGTGATATAATTAGTTTATTAGGGAGGAATTTATTATGGCTTTAATAAAAGTAGATTTTATTTCAAAAAGTTTAATGCGTACAGTGACAATTAATGCAATTGTACCGGTGGATAAGTTATCTTTACCGGGAATGCCTGTGCGTGAGAAAAAACCTTTTAAAACATTATATTTATTACATGGAATTTTTGGAAATTATACGGACTGGGTGACTGGTACTCGTATTCAAAGATGGGCTGAGGAAAATAATCTTGTAGTGATTATGCCTTCTGGGGAAAATCATTTTTATGTAGATAACGAAAAAGCACATCAAATGTATGGGGAATTTATCGGTCAAGAGTTAGTTCAAGTTACTCGTGATTTGTTCCCTTTATCAACTAAAAGAGAAGATACTTATATCGCCGGTTTATCAATGGGTGGATATGGGGCTATTCGTAATGGTTTAAAATATTCTGAAACATTTAGTCATATTGCCGGTTTATCATCAGGTTTTATTCAAGATACAGTTAAATCTTCAACTTATGATAATCCTATGCCTACCGGTAATCGTGGATATTATGAATATGTTTTTGGAGATTTGGATCAATTAGAGGGAAGCGATAAAGACGTTAAAGCACTTGTGGAAACGTTAATTAAAGAAGGAAAAGAAGTTCCTAAAATTTATTTAGCTTGTGGAACTGAGGATTTCTTATATGATGCCAATGTCGATTATAAAAACTTCTTAGAAGAACATCATATTGATGTCACATATGAAGAAGGACCTGGCGCTCATACATGGGATTTTTGGGATACTTATATTTATAAAGTATTAGAATGGCTACCTTTAGAAAAACCATCTAAAGGGATAAATAGTGGTAATGTGAAATAGAGGGTGACCTCTATTTTTTTATTAAAAAAAGACAACAAAGTATTTTGTCTTTGTCGCCTTATTCATCTAATAATTCTTTTAATTTATTCATTGCTTCGTCAAAACTATGTACGAAATATCCGTATTTTAAAATTCCACCTAATACAAAATGGTTCATACCATAAGTAGGTATATCATATTGATTAGCAGTTTTTAAACGAATGTCACTGTTAATTCCAATAATAATTTTAGTTTGACTTTGAATCGCTAAACCTAATTCAACCATCACACCACTATCTTCGTTTGTTAAATCGGCAATAAAAATATCACAATCAATCACTGCGTTAGCGTCTGCTTCGTAAATCATTTCCGGTGTCGGTAAACTGGCTTTATTTTCATTAAAAGGTTGTTCAATGGGATTAAAAATTTCTAAATTAGGAAACATTTCCCTTAATATTTTCCCTTCTTTTTGACGTTGAGCCACTTCTGCTTCATTAAATAAACTTCCTGCTAAATATAACTTCATAAAACTCTCCTTTTTTTATTCATTATAAATAAACATGAAATGGCGGTCAATTATTTTTGATGATTGTTGATTTATTTTAATCAACAATCATCAATTATCGATTAAACAAGCCCCCATTTTCTAGTTTTAATACTTTAAAATTCCCCTCACTATTTAAAATATCATGTGAAATTAAAATCACTAAATGTTGTTTACTTAAATCTTGAATAGTTTGTTTTACTACTTCAATAGACTGTGCATCTAAAGCATATGTCGGTTCATCAAGTAATATTAACGATGGTTGATGGGCTTTGACTTCTAAAAGAAAACGAATGAATAATACTTTTCTTTTTTGTCCCCCTGATAAATTTTTCCCATTATTTTCTACTTTTTTATTTTCATCTAATCCAAATTGATGACATAACAAAATGGCTTGTTCTTTTTGTGTTGTAAACAAATTATCTAAAATAGTCCCTTCAAATAAAAAGTCTTCTTGTAAAAATGTGCTGATTAAATGATGTTGATAATATTCAATATTATAATCACTTAAACGATGTTGATTAAGTAATATTTGCCCTTGATATTGTGGGTATAATCCACTTAATAACTTAAATAAAGTTGATTTACCCGTTCCGTTTTCACCGGTAATCACATAGATTAGCCCCTTTTTAAAAGTATAATTTAAACAAGTAAAAATATTAAAATCATCAAATGCAAATCCTACTTCTTTTAAAGTTAAAGTATCAAAAGAATTTTGAAGTCCGTTATCTTTTATTTTTTCAATACTAAGTATTTTTAATACCCCATTATAAAATCCTTTTAACGAAGCATAAGATGAAGAAAGATATGAAAGATAATCAAATGATTGGGTAATGTTTTGTGCGTACATAAAAGCAAGTGGTAAAACTAAAATGTTCATTTGCATTTGGTAAAACAACATTAAACCTAATATAATTGTCGCAAATTTAATAAGCCATACTGCATTTTGATTAATCATTGAGATTGTACTATTAACATCTACGGCTTGGTTATTTTTTAAATAGAAATAATTTTCTAAATCTTCAAGTTGGTTTAATACTTGTTCTTCTTGTTTTCTTAATTTAATTGTTTTTAATTTTTGAATACATTTCACAACATAGCCCATATATTTATTTTCAGCCTCTAACTTATCTTGACTTACTTTTTTAAGTTTTGATTTAAAACAATATACAAACACTAATCTTACTATATTCAATAATATAATTCCTAAAGCTAAAAAAACACTTTCTTTAACTAAAATAATACTCATCACTAATGCACTCATTAAATTAAACATACAACCTAGTACGTTAAATAAATAAAAAGAACATAATAAACCTGAAAAGTTATTGACTGTACGGTTTATTTCATCAACACTGAATTTCTTTAACTTGACAATATTTTTATGAAAAATTTCTTCAAGTATAGAAGCACTGATGATAGTTGAAAATTTATTGGAAATGTAGTTATTTAATGCATCAACCCCATAATTCATTAATGGTAAAAGTAAAGATAAAATAACGAATAAAATAATTTGACAAGTTTGTATTTGACTAAAGTAATTTAAAATATAGTTAAGAAATAGCGGATATATAATAATCACTAATTGATTTAATAAAGAAACGGTGATAAATAATGCAAATAACCATTTTTTTAAACGAATGGTACGATAAAAATATTTATTCATTTTATTCAAACCTCACTTTCACATAGTCTGGTTGTTCCATAAACGGATCATGAGAAATAATCATTACGATATTATGACAAGATTTGAGTTGTTGTATAAAATGAACTAATTTTTCTTTAGCCATTTGGTCTAATGACGCACTTGGTTCGTCTAATAAAATCAAACTGTGTTCTATTTTTTGGTGGTTAAATAATTCTTGAAGTAAAAATTGTTGTATTTGACCTCGTGATAAGTTGATGTTTTCATCTTTTGTATCGACATATTCTATTAAATCGCAGTTTTGATCGATATAAAATAATGAATGGGTGTATAATGACATTAAATCTTTTCCTTTAATTGATTGATGGTTCATCATAATGTTACCTGAATATTCTAAATCTAACCCTAATAGTGCTTTAAAGAAACTGGATTTTCCAACCCCATTTTCTCCTTGAATTAAATAAACATTATTTGATTTAAAACAATAATTCATTGCTGAACATTTTTGATAAGTAGATTTAAAATCTTGAAGTTCGATTTGATTGATTTGACTAAGATTGATAGAGTTGATTTCTAATTTTTCTTTTTCAAAGATTTCAATTGCGACATTTATTTTTTGCAAGTCAATCAGTAAGTCTTTAATACGATAGATATAATTAAAATATAAGGTTAATGTTGAAATAATTAACATCATATTTCCTACATTAAAATGAGGGTTCATTAATAAAACACAAATATAAATAGCGATAAATCCATATTGTAATAGATTAACTAACAACGTTTCTTTGAGTTCTATATTAAAAGCAGCTAAGCAATATTTAATCAATTTATCCCCTTTAATGATTAATTGTTGATAGCAGTAGTTAAATAAATCGTGGAATTTAATTTGTTCAATGTTTTGTATATAATTATCGGACAAGGCAAAATATTTAGAAGCAATATCCACATAAGCCTTTTGACGTTTTGTCATTAATTGGTTTAAAGAAAGCATAATCAAGATAACAATCACACTTGTAATGATTAACAATAAACTAATCACTTTACTCATATTAAATAGTTTTAATGCGATCACTAAACACATTATTAAAGCAAGTATTCCTTTGATGAATGTATTAATGTAAAAAGTGGCAATTGTTTTAGATTGTGTCACTATTTTTTGCCCTTGTGTAAGGGTATTTTCATTATGATAGATAATATGACGATAATTTTTTAATTGATAAGTTAGTTGGTCTTTGATTAAATATCCTTGACATTTAGCGATTAGTTTTCCTGATAAACGCAATTCGATCATAATAAAAATTGCATAAAGTAGGATAAATAAAATCAATATTAATCCATCTTGTAAATGAAACGTTAATTCTACTGCTTTTTCTAATAAGTCACTCATTTGCACACTGAGTTTAAAAGGTAGCCAACTTGTGGCAATGACGCTGATTAAATAAATACTTATAAATAACCAATTGTGCATACAAAAGTGTTTAAGCGGTGTAAATAGTATTTGTTTTTTATGTTTTTCTTTCCCTTTCATTATTTTTACTCCCCTTTTGTCATTAATCTAAAGTAATCACTCGATCACAAAATTTTGCACATTCTAAATTATGTGTCACTACCACAACTGTTTTCCCCATTTGATTTATTTTTCTTAATATCCCCATTACTTCTTTTGTATTTTGGTCGTCTAAATTTCCGGTTGGCTCATCTGCTAAAATAATTTGGCTAGGTTTTAAAATTGTTCTTACTAACGCAATACGTTGTTGTTGCCCACCACTTAATTTAAAAACTTTTTCATTATACTTATCTTCTAACCCCAATTCTTTTAAACATACTTTAATCATGGCTTCTTTTTCTGATTTAGTTTTTTTCACATATTCTAAAGCATAAAGTAAATTGTCTTTGACACTCATTTCATCAATTAAAGCATAGTTTTGAAATAGATATGAAATATTTTCACGTATAAATTTAGTACGTTTATTTTCTTTCATCTTTTGAGTAGAGGCATGATTAATCATAACTTCCCCATTATAATTTTGATCTAATAAACCTATAATATTTAATAATGTACTTTTACCACTACCACTTTTTCCCACAATCGCCACCATTTCACCTTTTTGAATAACCTCTTTAAAATTTTCAAAAATAAGGTGATCTTTATATTTCTTTTCTTTAATATTAATCTCAATCATTAAAAATCTCCTTTCAAAAATGCTACAATATGATTTAACTTAACTTTATTTAAAGAAGCATAGAATAAACAATGGAAAATCGTTAATAAAAAGAATATTAAGAAAATAAAAATATTTAATTTTATATCAAAACTCATCATTCCTATCATTAAAGCCAATAATATTGGAATTAATAACAATAGTAATTGTGATATATAAATCTTTTTATAAATTCTAACTTTAGAAATTCCTAAATATGTTTTAACGATTATCTTTTTCAAATTCTTTTGAATAGTCAACTGTATTAACTGATGCATTACGATGATATAAACAATTAAAGCAAAAACAGAGATTAAGGCTTCTAAATATAATTGATACTGCAAAAATAATATTTCTTGTCCAATGCTTTCACCTATTGTGGTTAATAAATTTAAAGGTAAAATCTGTTCAACTTTTGCTTCTTGAAGTAAAGGAAATAACATTTGATAAAAAAATTCTTTCGTTTGTGTTTGCATATCAAATTTTAGTCCGGTTGTTATTCCCGTTCCCGCAATATTTAATCCTAATGAATCATCAATATAGTTTAAAGGATAATCAGAATAAATTACTCTTAAAATAGGCTTTTCAAATATCACCGGTGATTTAAATACTCGTGTACCGTTATTTTCAATGGTATAAAGTAAAGTTTCACCTTGATAAGTATATAAATCAAAATTAGTTTGAATGGCTTGTCTTTGTTCATTACGATTTAACTCTTTTTGATAGTATTTCATAAACGCTGAATAATATTGAACATATTCTTGTGGAAATAGAAATAATTCTTGCGTTAAATGATCTAAAACTACTTCATTATGATCCTTATCAAATACTTTAATATTATTTAACGTTATATAATTTGTATCAACTGTTGCATAAGGAAAATAGTCTCCTGACAAAATAGATTGGTTAGTTCTTTTTATATCTTGAGGTTCGCTGATATGAAAATCACTAAAAGAGGAGTATTCATAATGAATTGAAGTGCTAGGTAATTTTGAATACAGTTGGTTTAAAACTTTTTTCCCTTGTGATATTTGCGAGTTATTTTCATGAATATAAGGAAAATAAGCATAGTTAACAATATCCATAATATTATTTAAAGACTTATTTTTAAATAACAAAGACTGTGAAGTCGCAAGTGTATTAGATAAAAGTAATACCACAATAAATCCTAAACTAAATTCTAAAATCATATTCATTCTCAATAGTTTTTTTACAATACCTTTATTTTTTAATAATTCGATAATATTGTTTTTAGATAAAATGCGACATATACATAAATAAGATAACAAGCCATATAATATAATAATCAAAAATAATATTAATGCTTCTATATAAAACCATTTCATATAATTACCACGTAATAGTAGTAAAGAAATCGCTAATGAAATCAAATATGTAATCACATAAATAATCATATCTGTTTTAAATAATGATAAGCATATTTTAAAATTTGAAAACCCCAACATCTTTAAAGTAGATATTTGTTTTGATGAGTAATAAATATTAAATATTTCAACTATGATATAAACAATAAAAAACAAAATCATCACTACTATAAAAATCTTTTCTAAATAAGAAGAATTTTGCTCGTTTATATCTTGCACATCTAATTCCTCTTGAAATAGTTGATTAGAGGCTAGTTTAAAAGAATTAAAATTATCATCGTTATCATAGAATACAGTGTATTGTGAAAATAAGTAATAATCACTTTCAAAGAAATAACTTAATGGTTGAAAGATATAAACATCGTTGTTTAAAATATCATTAATTTTAAATTCACTAACACTATTAAAATCATTAAAAGTAGAAGCAGTATTTTTTAAAGTATTATCTTGATTAGTATAATAATTTAAAGACTGATGATTTAAAAAATCTTCAATAGAACCGGTTAAATAGATTTGATTAAGAATTTGATTATCTTTAAAAGTAATGTCACTTTTAACAATTTCAACATCATATTGTTGAGCTAATGTAAGCCATGATTTGAATGTATTATCAGTAATACCCTCTTGATAGGTCAATGACACTTTTTTCATTTTAGCGTTATTATATTGAATATAACTATTTTTTTGTTTTAGATCCATTGAAAAAATAAAAAATACTGTCACGACAAGAAACGAAACAACAACAAGAAAATGCTTAATATATTTATATTTCATATAATCTCCCACCTATTATAATATATAAAAATAAGGAAGGATTTCCTTCCTTGTTCGGTAAATACTTCCTAACTTAATGTTACTTTACAACTACTTCTTTTTCTTGAGAAACATTGACATATTTATATAATTGATGTGTTTCATTATTTTCGGGTAGTGTTACAACTCCATCTGCGTTTTCAATACTTGTTGAAGTGGATAAGTTTAAATTACAGAAATCTCCATTAATATCATAATAAACTGTTTTATGATCTTGTAAATGAACCGCCACATTACCTGCAAATTCCTTTGCTTTAATATTATTATCTAATAAGTTAGATGTGACTAAGCAAGCGTTAGTTACTTCTTTTACAGTTGAAGTTCCACTACTGTCTTTTTCAATTAAGAAACTAAAATACATCGCTGCATGATAATCTTCTGTAACTTCTACCGGTTCGATGAGTTCATAATACTTTGTTGTAGATGATGATTGATTACTAAATTGTTTTTTCGCATCTTCAATACTAATTTCATTATACATTGAAATATTTTCAATCATTTTTTCATAACTCACTTCATTTAAAACGCCTTGAGGAATTTCTTTAGACTTGGGTTCAGTTTCTGATTTAGTCCACATATACCCTCCAACTCCGACAATTGCTAAAATACAAACAATAATTAAAATTTTGTATTTTTTAAACATACAAATACACTCCTTTCTTTTATAAACCAATTTCTTTATTAAATTATACCATGCAAAAATTTATTTAACTACATTAATTTTTCCAAAAAAGTAGCGAAATAAGAATATTTTAATAACAAAAGGAGTAATAATTTTCTCACTTTCCATTATTCCTCATATTAAAATTATATGATTTTAGTATTAAAAAGTGACTCTATCATATTTATTACAATATGCATAATAATTTGAAGATCCAGAAATAGAGAAATTAACAGTTGTAGATCCTCCAACTTTAATATTAACTCCACCCGAATAAGTTGTCGAACCATTATTATAAAAATCACCATTTAAATCCCAATATAATTTGTTACTTGCTTCTAAATGATAATATAATGAACCTTTGAATTGTTTACTAATTCCATTATAATTTCTATCTATATTGGCATTTAATACTTCAATTATTCTAGCTGAATAACCTCCAGTTGCAAATTCAGAGTATGTATAAAAATATGGTCTACAAGTATAACTAGAAGTCACTTGGCAAACATCGTAAATTCTCCAATAATCATACGCATCTTTTTGTTTTGAAATCACATCCACTTTTTCTATCATTTCATCTTTTTCTTTACTTGCCAAATTTTCATCTTCCAAAATTACTGTTTTATACTCCTCTGCAGTATATTTCTCAACTTCTACATCTGGATTAGCAAGAATATTTGTTATATCAATTCTCCAGTACGAACAGATTTAGCATTGACATTAGTTGTTCCAGCAGTTGGAATTAACAATGAGGATAATATTAATACACTGAATACATTTTTTAATTTCGTTTTTTCATTCGCTCCTTTTCTTTACAAAATAATTGAATAATTGATTATTTTACTTCCAATATCCCTCCAATACATTAATTAGTTATCTAACACATATCTCGTCAAGGAAATCGCTTTCCATATTTGCATTATATCATCTGCATATTTTAAATCAACTGCACCATTTTTGTTATTTCTTGTTGAAGTTGAAAATAAAATTTTTCCCATTTTGATTATTTAAGAAAATCACCTATAAAACTAATGAAATGCCATCATTATGTGTCTAATTACATAAATTATATCTTTAAACATTAATTTATCCTTCTAAATATTAATTTTTCCCAAAATAAAAAGAAAGTAATTTCTCACTTTCTTTTATAAATTAATCACTCTTTGACACATATTTCCAACTTCTGGATCATGTGTCACAATTATGATTGTTTTCCCTTGTTCATTCAATTCTTTTAATAGTGACATTATCATTAATTTATTGTCCTCATCGAGAGATCCCGTCGGCTCATCTGCTAATATCAAATCACATGGTTTAAGCATTACTCTTGCGATCGCTATTCTTTGTTGTTGCCCTCCACTTAATTCATTGATCTTTGCTTTTAGATATTTTTCCATATTTAGTTTTTCTAATACTTCTTCGATCTTTTTCTTCTTTTCCTCTTTTGTCAGCTTGACATATCTTAATGCTATCATTAGATTTTCTTCTACACTATCTTCATCTATTAATGCAAAGTTTTGAAATAGATAATTGATATGATTTCTTATCAATATTGCTGATTCATCTGTATTCACTTTCACATTCTTCTTTTCAAATAGTGTGTATTCTCCTGCTTCAAATGTTTCTATTAATCCAATGATATTTAATAATGTCGATTTCCCACACCCTGAGGGTCCCATAATTGCCATCATTTCTCCCTCATTCACACTTAAATTAAAATTCTCAAATATTATATGTTCTCCAAATTGTTTATTCAAATTCTCTATTTTTACGATTTCCATAGTCTACTCTCCTTTAAGAACCTTGTTTAAGTTCTTGATTTCTTTTTTTCTAATCACTAATTTTGTCATGACATAATCAATTAAAACCAGCGGAATAAACAATACGTATAAAACCTTACTTGCTTTGTAAGACACCATCATCATATCTTTGAAATAATATGATTGATACATTATCATAACAATATAAACAATTGTAAGTATAATTTCATCTGTCCTAATCTTACTTAAATATTTTTGATAACGGTCTTTAAATGAATATCCACTTAATTTTAATACCGCTAATCGTTTACTATTCGCATTTAAGTATAACTCATTACTTTGGAAACTGATAATAACATATAAAATAATGACTAAAACAAATAAAACTATTCCTTGTCTTATTCCTTGTGCAATAAGTGCATTTTGTTCATCAAATATTCCCTCAACTGTAAAATAAACTACATTTCCATCAACTTTCATTTTTTCAGGCATGATTTGTGTAGCCATCGGTTGTATCATTTCATTAAATTCTTTGATTGTTTTTCCTTGCATAGGAATTTTGATATGTGAATTAATTCCTGTCGCTTGAACTTGAAGATCCGAAGCCGTTCCTGAATAACTATTGAATACTGTAATAACCGGTGAAGTTAACATATTGCCATCATTTGCATTAATATGAACATTAAACGAAAAGAATTTATTATTTTTTGTATCATCATAAATTAAATATTTTGTTTCTATTAATTGTTGATCACTAAGTCTACGCTTACTATAATCACTTGAATCCATATTTAAAGTAAATTGAATTGTTTCTAAATCCTTTTCTTTGGATTTAGGGATAAGTGTGTATCTTATTGGATCTTTAATATCTACTTTAATATCTTGACCTTTCATAGCTTTAATTCCTAAAGTATCAAAATAAGTAGTATTAACTTTCATTTCATAAAAATTATAATCATTTGGAAGATGATCTGGTTTTGGTTCTTGTGAAGAATATCGGTTTATATTTCGTTCCTCAGTAGATACTGAAAATGCATCAATTGATTCTAAATATTTATAGTACTCGTATTCTTCTCGTTCTAGGGTTTCATTATCTACTTGTGTCATTTCAGCACCGGTATTTGTTGATTGATAATAATTAAGCATTGCATAATCACTATACTTATTCCAATAAGACAATGCTTTTTCCATATTTTTGTATTGATCCATTTTACACATTACAAAACTAAATAATATTGTAATTAATGTTAATGATGCAATTCTAATAAATCGATTAATTCTAATTAATAACTTTGATAAATTTTCACCTTTGATTAATTTTGAAATAGAATATTGTTTTACAAAATAGAATAATAAATATGAACATATTAATGTCATTAGTATTGCTATACTCATCTGTTTAATAATAGTGGCTACAAACATAAAATCAATATTTTTCAAAACAATCCATGAACCAATACTAATTATGATTAACAAGCAAAATTGTAGTAAAATTGTCGGCAAAATTAATTTAAGCCAAATATCAAAATTAGTATATCCATTTAATTTATAAATTCCAATTTTTGTAAACAATTTAGAAACATAAAATACAATTGTAATAGCTAATGAAACAAACATCACAACTTCTAATGTTTTTAATATTTTCACATATAAATTACCAGAATCTCTAAGACTATAATTACTGCTTAAATCAGCAATAGGGATATTAAAACTCATTGAAATAGCATTGATGATTTCATCTTTATCATTTAAATTCACTAATTGAATTTGGTAAGTTCCCTCCATTGAATAATCTTTATTCAAGTAATGTTTTAATGTCATAATATTTACTTGATCGTCCGCAAGAAAATCATCTAACCAACCCACTTGTTGAGTATCATCACTCTTAATTGTACTAATATAAACATCATCTAAAGTATTTGAGGGGTTAATATATTCACCACTCTTTAATGTTTTTTGATTGGCTAATTCATGATTTAAAATCACTGAATAATTCATAGTCAATTGATTATGTTCATCATAAAAATAATTTTCTTTAATAATATTAAGATTATAATGTTGAGATAACGCAAGAAATTGTTCATAAATATCTTCATTAGACATACTGGTATTATTTAAAACAATTTCCATCGTCGTATTATTTTTAGCGTAATTAAACCATTGCGAATGATCTTGTTCTTTCATATTTAAATAACTGATACAAAAAGACACGATTATTACTGCAACTGAAAAAAAGTTTAAAAGTTTTTTCACTTCAATTTCCCCCTCTCTGTGATTATTTCAAATTACTTTTCTTTAGTAGTTATTAAAAAATCTCAAATAAAAATACGAAAAGTTATGATAAAAACCATAACTTCTCAATATATACAAAAGAGAAGACAAGATAATGATTAATAAAGTATGTAACTACAATACTGAGCAGTTGCTCCGTAATTTGAAGTTCTGTTAGCATTTGAGAAAGTACCTGGACCTGCTGTGCTGCTTGTTGCAGTTATTCCTCCAATTTTCACTTCGCTAGAATGATTTCTTGAACTACTAAAGTAATTTGAAAAACCAGAAGTTCCAGAAAGGACTAAACGTGTTCCATAAACCCATTGTGTATTTTTCCCATCACCTTCGACTTGTTGTTCCTTTACATTGTAACGTGTTTCAGTTGCCGCTAAAGTAGGCAATGCTGCTCCTACTCCAATTGTTCCAATTAATCCTACAATAACGAAAATCTTTTTTAACTTTTCCATTGTTATGTCTCCTTTCATTTTATGACTTAATTACTCTTTAACACTTTTCCAATTTCTTGGTTACGTGTGATACTAATGATTGTTTTCCCCTATGCATTCATCTCTTACAATAATGTCATTATTATTAATTTGTTATCTTTGTAGAATGATTATCTATTCATCTACAATATCAAAATTTAAACATTACTGTTACAACCCTTATTTTTCGGTTTTCAAATTAACCTAATATTTATTTTTTGTTCTAAATAGAACTAAATTAATATTATCTCCCCCTATACATTAATATTTATCTAACACATATCGTTTTAATTAGGAAAACGCTTTCCCTATTTGCATTATATCATCTGCGCATTTCAAATCAACTGCACCATTTTTGTTATTTCTCGTTGAAGTTAAAAATAAAATTTTTCCCATTTTAATTATTTTAGAAAATCATCTATAAAAACTAATAAAACACCTATGATTCTTTGTTCATTCAATAAATCATTGCTTAAACAAGCAATTTTTATTTCAAAAAATTATTTTTCCCAAAATAAAAAGAAAGCAATTTCTGAGGTTGCTGAAAAAGTATCAAGAGATTACTGTAAAATAATTTATGGTAATCTTTTTTTGATATAATTATACATATACAAAAAAAGGGTGATGTAAATGTTAAAAACAGATAGCCAACTAGAATTAAATTTTAGTCAACATATAGAATTATATGATATCTTAATTTCGAATGATAATTTCTGGAGACAGCTAAATGATTTGGCTGATTTTTCATTTGTAGTAGATATGCTAAAAGATAAATATTCATCTACTATGGGGAGAACAGCAGAAGATGTTATTAGAATGTTCAAATTTTTATTATTAAAATCTTATTTCAAATTATCAGATAGAGGACTAGTCGAACGAACATTGACAGATATGCTATTTAAATGCTTTCTAGGATATAATCCCGAAGATACCAAGTTAATCAACCCTAGTTTATTAACTGTTTTTCGTCGTGAGAGATTGATAGACAATGAAGAAAACTTAATGGATAAACTAATTGAAAAGATAGTACAACTAGCAATTGAAGAAGGATTGATTGAAGCAAAAAACAAAATCATAATTGACTCAACACATACCAATGCCATGTATAGTCATATATCGCCAAGAGAAGAATTGATTAGACAAGCAAAGAACTTGAGAAAAGCAGTTTATAAGATCGATGAAACAATGCATGATAAGATGCCTAAAAAACGAGAATCTAGTGGAATATTGGAAAACCAGATAGAATATACGAAAGAGTTATTGAAAATACTAAAAGAAGATGGACGATTTGAGAAACTTCCAAATGTAAAAGAACAAATGGAATTTCTTAATGAAACAATGGAAGGTACAGAAATAGAGTTGGAATATTCTAAGGATAAGGACGCTAAAATTGGACATAAAACAGCAGATACATCATTTTTTGGATATAAGACACATATCGCAATGACACCAGAAAGAATCATAACAGCAGCAACTATAACTAGTGGCGAAAAAACACGATGGAAAAGAAATGAAAAAATTAATAGAAAAAAGCGCACAAAATGGAATAGAAGTAGAAGCAGTGATAGGAGATGGAGCATATAGTGAAGAAGATAATCTAAATTATTGTGAAGAAAATCATATAAAAAACGTAAGCAAACTAAGCAATATGGTAACGCATGGCAATAAAAAAATATATCAAAAAGGAAATAAACATAATAATAACAGTGAATGCGAAATATATTTTTTTGAAGTAGAAAAATGTAAATATTGTCCATTTAAGGAAGGGTGTTATAAAGAAGGAGCAAAAAGCAAAAGTTATAGCGTAACGATAAAAAAAGATATTCACATCAAACAAATGGATTATATGAAAACAGAGGAGTTTTCCACATTATACAGTGAACGATATAAAATAGAAGCAAAGAATGCAGAATTAAAAAAAACAATATGGGTACGATAAGGCGAATTCATGCTGAAAAATAGGCATGACAATACAAGGGGCTTCTGCGCTCTTTTTGACAAATATGAAAAGAATAATACGATTAAGCAATGAAAAAGAAAAGAAATAATTAAAAAATAGCATCATAAAATCAAAGAAAATAACAAAATAAAAAATCAGTTTCCGAATTTTTTAAAATAACGAAAACTGATTTTTTTAGGTAACTACTTTTTCAGCAGTCTCCAATTTCTCACTTTCTTTATCTTACAATTACTTTTTCTTCAATTAACTTAGTTGCATATTCTAACGCTAATTCAAGGTCTTTTCTTTGTTTATAACACTCAAATAACTGAACATACAAAAAAATCAGGTCATCTTTTGCCATAGTATCTCCATATTTTCTTTCAATACGTTTTAAAATTCTTAAACATTTCAAAGTATGAGGAGATTTAATCATCTCTAATAACCATTTTGAAAATTCATAATAATATGGAATTTTAAATTGTTCTTTCTTTACGCTTTCTAAGCATCTTTCCACTGCTTTAAAGTTATTAACTTTATAATAACTCCAAGCAAGATCAAAATAAGTGTCTACAACTATTTTAATTTCAATTGCTTTTTCATAATTAAAAATTGCCTTTTCATGTTCATTTAATCGGCTATATTCATAGCCAATATTATGATAAATATTATGTATATTTTCAACATTATTTTTTGAAATAATCTTTAAAGTTTCTTGATCTAACTCAATTGAGCGATAAGATAAATTCATTTTTGAATATAAATTCGCTAAAAGCATATTAATATTCACTAATCGATGTTTGCATTGATGTTTAGTAAAAATCATTTTGGCTTCTTCATACATTTGCATTGCTTCATCAAATTTTTCTTGGTTGCCATAAACCGCCAATAAATAATTACTAAATAAACCTTTTACTAAATCACTACTATGACCTATATTAGATGCTTTTTTTAGATATTGTTCTGCTTCTAAAATATTATTTTGTTGTTTTAAAGCAAAACCATAAAGTGCATAAAATAGAGATTGATAGTCTAATGGAAACCCATCAATAAGTTTAAAAAGTATTTTTGATAGTTCAAAAAATTCATCATCTCGTTCATACAACACAAATTTTTGAATGTAACGATGATAAATACGATAAGGTAAATTAATATGTTCGAGTTGTGTAATATCTTCTAATCCTTTTGGGATTACTACCTCTTGATATTTACTCATATTATCAAAGAAATAAGAAATTGTTTTGTCAATGTTTTGTATAATAGTCTCATCAAATGGTTGTAATTCTTTAATATTATAAAGTAAGCATAATGATTTTATATAATCATCTTCAAACTCATATTCGTCCATTTCTAAACGGTGATATTGACTTTTAGATATATATATTTTTTGTGCAACTTCTTCGATCGTTAAATTATTTAAAATGCGTAATAATTTAAAATAAAGGGATAATTCTTTTAGATGCATACAAATTAACCTTCTGGATCATATCTATTATATGTTTCTATCCCATCAATACATTCATCATCATGATCATAATGACTGCCACACACGCTGCAAACCATTAACATCACTAAAATAACTTTTAAAATTCTTTTCATTTCAATTTTCCTCCAAATATAATTTAAATGGATATGTGTTAGATACTTAAAATATATCATATTTCTAATTTTATTGACAATACCTAATTTCTATAATTGAAAAATCATTAATGCGAATATGAAAAATGTTAAAATACAATACATGGAGGTAAGATTATGGATAAAAAAT
This sequence comes from Erysipelotrichaceae bacterium, assembly GCA_018365815.1. Classification (GTDB taxonomy): domain Bacteria; phylum Bacillota_I; class Bacilli_A; order Erysipelotrichales; family Coprobacillaceae; genus Beduini. The sequence goes on along the minus strand of JAGZJH010000002.1, from coordinate 33,186 downwards.
ATTTCTTTTTTGATATAGATGGAACGTTAGCAGTAGGAATGCCCGGAAATCAATATATCCCGGATTCCACAAAATTAGCATTAAAAAAGCTAGAAGAAAATGGTCATTTTATTGCAATCGCAACCGGTCGTAGTTATGCAATGGCTTATGATTATATGAAAGAATTAGGATTTAAAAATATGGTGAGTGATGGTGGAAATGGGATTACTATTAACGAACAACTTATTGAAATTAAACCATTAGATAAAGAAAAATGTTTAGCGTTAATTGAAGAATGTAATGAAAAAAACATTCCTTGGGCTTTTTCACCGGACAATTCACAAAAACGTTTAAGTCCTGATGAAAGATTTTATGAATTTACACATGATACTTATATGGAAACAGTTGTTGTGGATCAATTAAACCCTAGTGATTATGATGAAATTTATAAAGTCTATGTGGCTTGTTTTAAAGAAGATGAGGATAAAATTCTTTCTTTAAAAGATGTCCCTCATGTTCGTTTTCATAAAGAATATATCTTTGTTGAACCTGATGATAAATCCGTAGGAATTAAAATGATTATGGATTATTTCAAAGCACCTTATAAAGATGTTGTTGTTTTTGGTGATGAACTAAACGATTTAAAAATGTTTAAAGATGAATGGACAAGCATTGCAATGGGTAACGGTCGTGATGAACTTAAACAATTAGCCACATTTGTAACAAAAAACGTTGATGATGACGGTATTTATTATGCTTGTAAACACTTTGGTTTTATTTAACCATACTTCTTATAAAAAGTAAAAGGGTGATAACATGGTATTAGAAAACAAAATAAACATGACTCATTTAGTAGAATTAGAGCGTATAGAAGAAAAACTCATAAAATAAAAGCACTAGAATTGTTTGAAAAGAATATTTTAGATACTTTTGAAATCGGTACTTTCAAAGGATTATCTGTAATTCATCAATTTCTTTTTGAGATCTTTATGACTTTGACGATATTAACTCTATCTCCCTTAGCATTAGAAAAAGATATCAAAATAGTAGGATATTGATTAATAACATTTACATATTCCGTTTTCATAATTTGAGTATCCTTAAACAACTCTTTAGAATTTTTTGTAATATCAAAAAACGATGCCATCATCGATAAATTAATTGTCTTTCCAAATCTTCTTGGTCGAGTGATTAACGTGACTTCACTTCCCCGATCTAAATATTCTTTAATCAATAGTGACTTATCCACTACATAATAATCATCACGCTTTAATTTTTCATAATCTTTTAATCCTATAGGTATTTTCTTTTTCATCATCTCACTTCATTTATCTATCATTAGTATAACATTGAGATATTATCTTTTTCATTGTTTAAAGAACCATCATTTTACATCATAATTTCAAAACTCACACTGATTTTAAAATGATTACAAATTTATTAAACGTAACGAACATTCTATACTTTTTCAATAAAAAAAGTGTGGATCACCTCCACACTACATCAACTGAATTTCCTTTTTATCAACTTGTCGATATAAAATAACACTAATAATTGCACTGACAACTTCAGCAAAAATAAATGTCAACCAAACTGCATCTAATCCCCATATTTTAGAAAAGATAAATGATAAAGGAACAATTAAAATTAATTGACGTAATAAAGAAATAATTAAACTATAATTTCCTTTACCGATTGCTTGAAATAATGTCGCATACACTAAACCAACAGCAGAGAATACAAAACTTAAAGATAAAATACGCAACGCACTTTGACCTAGTGATAACATATTTTCACTTGCATTAAATAACAACAATAATTGTTTAGGGAATAGTTGGAAAATCACTGTCCCAATGAATAATATTAAAGAAGCAATAATTAAACTATATTTTAAAGTTTCTTTAAAACGTTTTTTATTTTTAGCCCCATAATTAAATCCAAAAATCGGCATTGCCCCTTGTGTTAAACCACTCACTGGCATAGTTACAAATGATTGTAACTTTAAATATATTCCTAATAATGGAACTGCTAAAGCATCAAGTGGTAATAAAATTGCATTTAATGCCATTACTAAAACCGAACCTACTGAGGTCACTAAAATAGAGGGAACTCCCACAGTGTATATATTTTTAACAATCCTTAAATCAAATTTAAAATGTTTAAAAGACAATTCCACATCATGTGTTTTAAATACCATTAAGCCCACTGCTAATAACATTGAAGTGATTTGTCCTAAAATAGTTGCAGTGGCTGCACCTTGAATTCCCATTGAAGGAATAGGACCTAATCCAAAAATAAAAATAGGATCTAAAATGATATTCATTACACACCCGACAATTTGAAATATCATCGGTAATACCATATTTCCTGTGGCTTGTAATACTTTTTCAATACAAATATGAATGATTGTCCCAAAACTAAAAAAACATATAATCATTGTGTACGAAACACCATATTCAAAAATCACCGGTGAAGAAGTATATGCTTTAAAAAATGGTTTTGCCCCTACAAAAGCAAACACAACAAATACTAAAGCAGATAAAATGGCTAACAATACACCATGACTGACAACTTTGTTTGCTTCTTCTTTATTTCCCTCTCCTAGTTTTCTAGCGATCATTGAATTCACCCCAACACCCGTTCCAACAGCCACTGCTAAAATAACATTTTGAATAGGAAATGCTAATGAAACTGCTGTTAAAGCATCTTCGGATATTTGAGCGACGAACATACTATCAATAATATTATACATTGATTGAATAAACATTGATAACATTGCCGGTAATCCCATTGTAATAAGTAAAGGTAAAATAGGCTTCACTGCCATTTTATTTTGATTCATATATGACCTCCTAACCATAGAAAAACCCCCACTTTATACATTTTCTAAACCAAAAAATGAATAAAACTGGGGGGGTTAAAATTAACCTTTAAAATAATACCATAAAATATAAATTTGTCAATGTATTCCATCAAATTTCATTTTCAATCATTTCCACAATTTCATCAACGCTCATTAAAGAAGTATCTATTTTAATCGTATCTAACTGCTGATACATTTCAAGTCGAGCAATACTTCTTTCAATTATATCTTCTTTTCTTATCTTATTTTCAATATCATTTTGTAAACGCTTCTTTAACATCTCTTGACTGACCGTTAAAGAATAACACTTCACTTTACAATTTGATGTATTTAAGCGTGATAAAATATCATCAATAATACTTTGTTCATGCATCACCCAACAAAAAATAATATTTTCTAAACATGAACATTGTATAAAATTATTCAACAAACTACAAATATTATCAATCACCATTTTTTTAGTTTCTTCATTGACTTGAAACGGTGACATATCCCAACACCAATCTCCATCAAGAAAAACACTTTGAGAAAGTTGTTTTTTTAACGCTTGACAGACAGTAGTTTTCCCTACTCCCATCGTCCCTCCTATTAAATATAACGTTTTCATCATCTCACTCCTTATAATCATTAAATTTATATAACACAATCTTTTGTCCTACTTTAAAAACTGCAAAGTGGCTTGTTTAATTAAACTTTCTATTTCTTCATCAGTAATCTTTAAATTCTCACTATATATCAAAAACGCAATTCCCATACTGTAAAAACGAATATTCAAATATAAATTTTGTGCTTGTAAATCATTAAGATGATAATGATTGGCAATTTGTTTAATGGTTTCAATATTCCAACTTGAATTTAACACTTCATTCATACTGCGACAATTTTTCATTGTAATAAATAAAGCCTCAAATAAACGAGCTTTAAATTGCGCAAATTTAATATAAGCTATCGACATTGTTTCAATAGTATTCATTTCACCAATATAACAAGAAATAAACTCAGTATAAATTTCATCCATTTTTAATTTTAAATCATATTTTAAATCCTCCATTTTATCATACACTCTAAAAATAGGTTGTGTTGAACAATGTAAATACTTCGCCAGTATTCGAGCATTTAAGTGTTCAATTCCCTTTTCTTCAACACTTTTCAACGCAGTTTCGACAATCATTTTTTTGTCACTTCATTTTCTCCTTTAATAAATAACATGTGTTATTTTACAATCTTTATTATGAATAAAAACATGATAAAATCAAGCATTTTCAAATAAATAGTAATCATTACTATTTAAATTGACTTTATCATTTGATAGCGTTATAATGAAATTGCAGAACAAGGAGGATATTTCATGAACAACTTAAAAGGAACTAAAACTGAACAAAATTTACAAACTGCTTTTGCAGGTGAATCTCAAGCAAGAAATAAGTACACTTATTATGCAAGTAAAGCAAAAAAAGATGGATATGTACAAATCTCAAATATTTTTGAAGAAACAGCAAAAAATGAACAAGAACATGCTAAAATTTGGTTCAAATTATTACATGACGGTATTGGATCTACTATGGATAATTTAAAAGATGCTGCAGCCGGTGAAAATTATGAATGGACTGATATGTATGCTACTTTCGCTAAAGAAGCAAGAGAAGAAGGTTTTGATCATATTGCATTCTTATTTGAAGAAGTAGGAAAAATTGAAAAAGAACACGAAGAAAGATATTTAAAATTATTAAAAAATATCGAAGAAGGGGTTGTATTTGAAAAACCTAATGTAGTCATTTGGAAATGTGCAAACTGCGGACACATTCATGTAGGTGAAAAAGCACCTCAAGTTTGTCCGGTATGTGATCACCCACAAGCTCATTTTGAAGTGAAAGCTGAAAATTATTAATCGACAAAGTGCTATTTAGCACTTTTTTTATTTTTTTCATCTAAAACCCTTGCGTGTATAGTGACTATATAGTGTATAAAAAAAGTGAAAAGAGAAACAGAAATCTCTTAAATTCAAATATTTTCTATCTATGGATTGCATTATAACTTTATAGTGTTATAATATTTATAGATAGAAATAATTAAAATAATTTTTTTAGGAGGATAATAAGATGAAAAAATTATTAATCACATTATTAAGTTGTATCTTAATCATCACAGGTTGTAGTCAAAAAGAAAAAATTACTGGTACACCGGAAGAGTTAAGTCTTAAAGTTATTGAAATGATTGAAAAAAAAGACTATTCAGATTTAGAAAAATTTGAATTTTCCGATCAACTTGAACAATTAGGTGAAAGTGGGCGGGCTGCTTCTATTTTAGAGCCTACACTTAATACATTAGGTGAATTTTACGGTCATGAAACACCTTTTGAAGAAACAGTGGCACAATATTTATCAATCGCTGTTCCTTGCCATTTTGAACAAGGAGATATTAATATTCACTTCTATTATTTAGATGGGAAACTTGCAAACATCATCTTTAATGAATACAGTGAAATCCCAACTAAATAATTAAATTTTAAACATTTCTTAAAATTACATATTGATGAAACCGCTTTAATAGTGTATTCTTTTAACTAAGAGGGGTGAAAAAAATGGGAACTTTAAAGTTTTCCTTAAAGATGTTAAGACTGGATTTTAAGAAGTGTTTTTTTTATGGTTTATCTCTAGTCATTTCAACATCAATTATTTTTGTTTTTTTTAATTATATTGATAATATTCATATTGGAAATGGATTTGATGAGAAAAATGGTTTTACGCAAGTTCTATCATTAATTATTATCATTATTGCTTGTGCAAATGCATGCTTTGCCAATTCATTTTTTATTTCTAAAAAAACCAACGAACTGGCGATTGCTTCTATGTCAGGCGCAAGTGTATTTGCCTTAACCGGTTATATTTTAGTCCAAAACTTTGTCATTATGTTACTGAGTATTCCGTTAGGGTTTGGTTTAGGATATATATTTAACCATTTCTTTAACCAATATGTTTATTCTATATTGAATGTTCAAGCCAATACTTTTTACATTTCATCAGAAGCATTGGTATTAAGTATTATCGTTGTTTTAACTGAAATTGTCGCTTTAACTTTAGTCAATGCCGGTTATGCTTATCGCAGTGAAATTAAAACCTTATTGACACAAGATCAAGCAATGAATAAAAAATCAAATAAACCGATTAAAACACCGGTGATTATTTATTGGATTATCTACTTAATGCCAATTTTCTTATTCTTTAAAATCAGTTTAGAACCAATGAGTTTTGTTGTTTTATCAATGCTAGGGACATTTGGAATCAGTGGACTTTTAAAAATTGGAATTTCTAAAATTATTATGCATCGACAAAAAAGTCATTTAACTTCACCACGTTCTTTAATTGCTTATGGAAACTTATCTTATACAATTAAAACTACCGGTTTATTAATGACAATTATCATTATTTCAATTATTTTATTAATCGGATTTATGATTAGTTTTATCGACCAGCCTAAAGATTTAATGATTATTATATTATCGTATGGCATCATTATCTTTTTAATGTCAACAAGTATTTTATATAAAACTGTATTAGAAATGACATCACGCACTAAGCTTTACCAATCGTTATATAAACTTGGTTATTTAAAAAAAGATTTACGTGCGATCATGAAAAAAGAAATGATACTTCTTTACTCTATTATCCTCTTTTTTCCTTCAAGTTATTGTATCTTAATGCTTTTACGTTTTATCATCGCCGGTGTGGTGGAAGCAAATTTTGCTTTATTAGTGATTTTGGCTTATATTATTCCAATTTCATTAACTGCATTTATTGCTTACTTTATTTATAAACGTACAATTATTTCAAAATTATAAAGGAGATTTATATGGATAAACAAACTGTATTAGAGGCAAGTCAAATTACTAAAACTTATGGCGAACACTCAAAACAGCCTTTTCAAGCGTTAAAGGGAATCGATTTAACGATTCATAAAGAAGATTTTATTTGTATTATGGGTCCTAGTGGAAGTGGAAAATCGACATTTATTAATGTCATTTCAACCATTGACTTTCCCACAACTGGAACTGTATTAATTGATGGGCAAGATGTCACAACAATGAGTGAAAAACAATTAGGTGAATTTAAATACAAAAATTTAGGTTTTATTTTCCAAGACTTTAATTTAATTGATAGTTTAACTTTATTTGAAAACATTGCTGTGCCATTATCATTATCAAATTTGACTAAAAATGAAATCGAAAAAGAAGTTAATGAAGTTGCAAAGAAATTGGAAATCACTCATATTATCAACAAATATCCCGATGAATGTTCAGGTGGACAAAGACAACGTGCAGCCATTGCAAGAGCATTAGTCAACCACCCTAAATTAATCGTAGCTGATGAACCTACTGGTAATTTAGATAGTGAGAACTCACATGATTTACTTAAACTATTTAGAAAACTTAATCAAGAAGATAAAGTCACTATTTTAATGGTGACTCATGATTCAATGATTGCCAGTTATTCAAAAAAACTTTTATTTATTAAAGATGGCGAATTAGAAACAACAATTGAAAAAGGAAATATGAGCCAAAAAGAATTTTTCTATAAAATAGTAGATGCTAATTCAAAAGAACAACAAGGTTTATTTATTTAATATGGGCACCGTTAAATTTGCTTTAAAACTTCTTAAATTAGAATACAAAAAATCACTATTTTATACATTATCTTTAATGATTTCATCTGCTATTATCTTTTTATTTTATAACTATATGGATAATATTCATATCGGTAACTCAATGGGGGATGGAACAACATTCACAAGCATTTTAGCCCTTGTCATTATGATGATTGCTGCTGCTACTGCTTGCTTTGCCAATTCATTTTTCCTATCAAAAAAAACCGGAGAAATTGCAATTTGTACAATGTCCGGTGCAGGAGTCGGGGGCGTAACTTTATACTTAGTCATTCAAAACTTTACAATTATCCTTATTGCAATGCCAATTGGATTATTGATTGGTTATCTATGTAACCCACTACTGAATGCTATTTTATATCAAAGTTTAGGCGTTCACGCAAATATTTGGTATGTTTCATTAGAAGCATTAGTTATGGCAATTGTCAGTTTATTAGCCCAAATTGCCGCATTAACAATTTCGAATGCCGGTTTTGCATATCGTCATGACATATTGACACTTTTAAATTTAAACAATCGCATGAATGCTTTACCACCTATTACTGCAATTAGAATGCCGATTATTGTTTATTGGATTGTCACTTTCATTCCAATTTATGTCTTTTTCAAAATTCCAAGTGATCCTATTAACTATATTTATATCACAATGCTAGGATTATTTGGGGTATCTGGTTTATTTAAACGAGGGATTCCACGTTTAATCAAAAAAATCCAAAGACAATTTAATATCGTCAAATCTAAACAACTCATTGCTTTTGGGAACTTTTCATTATCCCTTTCAAAAACTTCGTTATTAATACAAATTATTATCTTATCTATTCTAGTCATGATTTGTTTAATTATTGACAATTTAAAAAAGCCGCAGAATTTAACTATCACCATACTTTCTTATGGTATTATCATATTTTTAATGTCAGTCAGCATTCTTTATAAAGTGATTTTAGAAAACTCAAATAACGTAATTTTATACCAATCATTATATAAACTAGGTTATATTAAAAATGATTTAAAGAAAATTATGAAATTAGAGATTATCTTACTATATTCCACAATGTTATTTTTCCCTACTTTATATATCTTACCAATGGTTATTCGATTAATGTCAAATCATGTCATTAATCTGTCGCATTCAATCATTGTAATCTTATCCTACTTAATTCCAATTGGATTAACCGGATTTATTGCTTACTTTAATTATAAATCAACAATTTTAAAACAACTTAACGGAGGAGAATAAATGGAAGAAGTATTAGTTGCTACCAATGTCAAAAAAATATACGGTCAATTTGAAGAACAAAAAGTTGAAGCTTTAAAAGGAATTAACCTTACAATGAAACAAGGTGAATTTATATGTGTCATGGGACCTAGTGGAAGTGGGAAATCTACTTTACTTAATGTCCTTTCAACAATTGATTTACCTACTCATGGTTTTGTACATATCAATGGAATTAATGTCAATAAAATGACAGAATACGAACTAGGGCAATTTAGATATAAAAACTTAGGCTTCATTTTTCAAGAATTTCATCTAATTAACGCCTTAACTGTTTTCGACAACATTGCTGTTCCTTTATCTTTGGCTAATGTCAATAAAGAAGAAATCAAAACACGTGTCAACGATATTGCTTCACAATTAAATATTCAAATGACACTCAACAAAAAACCATCTGAATGTTCGGGTGGACAAAGACAACGTATTGCAATCGCCAGAGCATTAGTCACTAACCCAAAACTCATTGTTGCCGATGAACCAACCGGTAATTTAGATAGTCAAAACTCGCATGAATTACTTTCTATTTTTAAACGATTAAACAAAGAACAAGGCGTCACTATTCTAATGGTCACTCATGATGCCACTATTGCTAGTTATTCCACAAAAATGCTACGTATTAAAGATGGACTAATCGAAACTGAAATTGAACGTCATAATCTAAGTCAAAAAGAATATTTCTATAAAATCGTTGAAGCAAATTCGCAAGAATCACAATTACAATTTATGGATTAATCATATCTTAAATAAATAATCATAGAATGAATTAAGGAGGAGCTCTATGTCTTTTCTATTCATTCTTTTTTTGTTTCTATTTTTAAGACAATTAATAATAACGCATATCTACTTAAAAATGATACTATACATCAACAAAGAAACAACATTAAATTTTAATACCATATACTATATTATCGATTTAATACTTCTTAACGAACCTTTTTATATCCAATTATTCATCCATGAAAAACAACTTAAAAAAATGTATTTAAAAATCATGAAACACTATCCTAATACACCATATAACCAATAAACACTGATGTGAAATAAAGTAACAATAAAATCATAAAACAATATTGACGATTTTTTTCAAGTTTAAATAAAGTCACTAAACCTAAACCTACACTACAACACAGTCCACTAAACAAAGAACCTAAACTGATTAACCCTTTTAAATAAGCAAAACTTAATAATAAAGAACCCGCACAACTAGGAATTAAGCCAATCACCCCTGCAATAATAGGTTGAAACATGACACTTTGTTTTAAAAAATGATATAATCGATATTCACCGATTAACTCCATAACAAAAGACACTATCCATTCACTGAAAACTATATAAATAAATATTTTAATACTATGTCTTAAAACATGTTTATAAATTGAATGGTGATGTTCTTTGACTAAAACACTCTCATGATTCATCACGATTTTATGATTAATAATCATTCCAAGCACCACTCCCACAACAAATTTAAGCATAAATACAGATAATACTTTCCATGAAAAATGAGAACCAAACAACAATAAAAAAATGGCTTCATCATTTGAAGCAACAAAAATACTCATCAGTGTTCCTAAACTTATCATCTTTTGGACATATAATTCACTTGCAATAACATTTGTTGAACAAGTTGGAAGCGAAGCAAATATAGCCCCTAAAAATGGGGTTATTTTTTTATAGATATGTAAACTATTATAACGATGTATTAACCATTCAATAACAAAATAACTTAACACAATTACCGGAAATAAAATTATCATCTCTTTAATCATTTTTTTCAACTCCTTGTTTATGCTAAGTATGTTCATAAAACACTTTTACATACATTTAATTTTCATTTTATAAAAAAGCAATACTTAAATTTATGAATCACGTATACTATTAATTATAAGCGAAAGGGGACAAACAACAATGACACGATTAATCGTTAACGGTGACGACTTTGGAATGTGCGAAGGCGTAACCTTAGGAATTTTAAAAGCACATAAAGAGGGTATTTTAAGATCAACAACAATGATGGTTAACATGCCTTTTGCCTCTCAGGCAGCATTAATGGCTAAAGACTATCCTAACTTAGGAGTAGGACTCCACTTCACCCTCACTGCTGGTAAACCGGTTCTTTCACCTCAAGAAGTGCCGACTTTAGTTGATGAAAACGGGAAATTTCATTCACAACAATGGCATCTTGAAAACATCAAAGCACAAAATGATCTTTTAAATTATGATGAAGTTTACAAAGAACTTGAAGCCCAATTAAAACTTTTTATTCAACTTAACGGTCACCTACCAGATCACGTAGATTCACATCATGGTAGTGCTTTTTATCCAAAAGTATATTTACAAACTCAAAAATTAATTGAAGCCTATGACTTACCAGTTCGTATTAATACCTCAACAGTTCAAAGTCAATATGAAAGACCGACATTTACACGATTATTTTATGATGAAGGGGTCACATTAGAATTTTTCTTAAATGACTTAGCAGATATGAAAAATCAAGATTTAGTAGAAATGATGTGTCATCCTGCTTTTGTCGATGAATATTTATATACAAATTCTTCATATAATATTAATCGTACAAAAGAATTATCAATTTTATGTTCAACCGAAGTTAAAAACTGGATTAAGGATAATAATATTCACCTTATCAATTATAAAGATCTAAAGAAAGTCAATCGATAGGTAAATATTATGAAAAGATTAATTATTAATGGTGATGATTTTGGTATGTGCGAAGGTGTCAGTTTAGGTATTTTAAAAGCCTATAAACATGGAATTTTAAGATCAACCACAATGATGGTCAATATGCCTTATGCTAGAGGGGCTGCAACCCTCGCTAAAGAATGTCCTGATTTAGGCATAGGATTACATCTAACATTAACCATCGGACGTCCGATTTTAAACCCTAAAGAAGTGCCGACTTTAGTTGATGAAAACGGAAACTTTTTAAGCCATGATTGGCACTTAAAAAATGCCAATAGTTCTAACGATCAACTAAACTATGAAGAAATCTACAAAGAATTTCAAGCCCAAATGGAGCGTTTTATAGAACTCAACTCAAAACTACCAACTCATATTGATTCACACCATTTTATCAGTTCCTTACCTCGTATTCATGAATGTACAAAAAAACTCATTCAAAAATACGACTTACCAACACGTTTTGATGAAAGTTGGGTGTATTCAGATTACGAAAAACCTACATTTTCTAAAAAGTTTTATGCTAATAATGTTGATACACATTTTTTTACAGATAACCAAGAACATCTCTTTGATCATGAATTAGTTGAAATCATGACACACCCTGCTTTTGTAGACCAATACCTTTTAGAAAATTCTTCATACAACATTGCTCGTACTAAAGAACTTGATGTTTTATGTCAAGATAAAGTGAAACAATGGATTAAAGAAAATGAGATTGAACTTATCAACTTTACACAATTAAATAAAATCAAATAAACCAAGAGCGAAATTTCGCTCTTTTTAATTGAGATATTCATTTAATTCATATAAAATAAACACAAGGAGGCGGTCTATGGAATATATCATTATTATATTATTACTGATTATTATCGCATTACAGATTTACTTTAATTTAAATAAAAAACAAACACAACAACTTAATAAAACTATTCAAAATAACATTCAAACAATTAGTCATACCCAAAAAGAAATTGGGCAATTACAAAATCAAAATTTAATGCAAATTGCCCAAGTGATGAATACATCTTTAAATCAATTAGAAATGCGTATTCAAACACTCGAACTTACAAATGAACAAAAACTAGATACCATTCGCTTAACTTTTGAAAAACGTTTAAATTATATGCAAACCACTCAAAATGAAAGATTAGATCAAATTCAAGAAACTGTTGACGATAAACTTCAACAAACTTTAGAAAAAAACTTCAACCAATCATTTAAACTAGTGAGCGAACGTCTTGAAGCAGTTTATAAAGGATTAGGTGAAATGCGTACTTTGGCTAGTGGTGTAGATGATTTAAAAAAAGTATTGTCCAATGTTAAAACAAGAGGAATCCTAGGCGAAGTACAACTAGGGGCAATTTTAGAAGATATTTTAACACCGGATCAATATGAAACCAATTTTGCGCCAATTAAAAACAGTAAAAATGTCGTTGAGTATGCAGTTAAACTTCCTCGTGATAATGGGCAATATGTTTATTTACCGATTGATTCAAAATTTCCAAGCGATGCGTATATTCAATTACAAAATGCTTATGAAGCTTCTAATCAAGAAGAAATTCAAATAGCCGTTAATCAATTAATTTTACGTATCAAAGGATTTGCAAAAGAAATCAGAAATAAATATATTGAACCTCCTTATACCACAGACTTTGCAATTATGTTTATCCCTTTTGAAGGATTATATGCTGAAATTATCAATCGTGGTTTAGTTGAAACTTTACAACACGATTATCATATTAACATTGCCGGTCCAAGTACAATGGCGGCTTTATTAAATAGTTTACAAATGGGTTTTAAAACCCTTGCTTTACAACGACGCTCAAGTGAAGTATGGGAACTTCTAGGAATGGTTAAATCAGAATTTGATAAATTTGATGATATTTTATCACTAACACAACAACGTTTAGAACAAGCCAATAAAGAACTTGATAAACTTGTCGGTGTAAGAACACGTGCAATTAAGCGTAAATTAAGAGATGTTGAAAAAATTGAAAACAATTCATTTTTAGATGAATAAAGGAGAGTTTTTATGGAAGCAAAACAATTTCTAAAAACAATAAAACATATAGCGATTGTGGGAGCGACAACTAACCATGAAAAATATGGTTACAAAGTGTTCCATCGTTTAAATCAATTAGGATACAATACATACCCTATCTCACCTATTTATAAAGAAATCGATGACATTTTAACATATGAAAATTTAAGTCAAATCAATAAACCCATTGACTTAGTTGTCTTTGTCACTGCCCCTAAATATACAATAGATTACCTTCACGAATGTTTGTCACTTAATATTCATAACCTTTGGTTTCAACCGCATACCTATGACATGCAAGTGCTTGATTTTGTTGAAGAACATTCATTTAACTATTACTTAAACTGTATTTTAGTCGAAACTGAGGAAAATTAAATGAAACCTATTCAAATGATAATGTGCGATATTGATGGCACACTCATTAATGATCAAAAACAACTAAGTGACTATACGCGTGAAACTTTAAAACAACTTAAAAAAACTTCTGTTTTATTTGGAATTTGCACCGGTCGTTCGTTAGAAGCGATTACTCGTTTAATTAAAGAATGGCAAATTGAAGATTTATGCGATATTTTAATTGGAATGAATGGAAATCATATTATTGATTTAAACCATCACCAAGAATATGTCGTGAAAACTTTAGATACATCAATATTAAATGATGTCATTTGCGAATATCGTTCTTTTAATATTTCAACCGGAAGTATGATTAAACAAACTTATCACTACACAACTGATAACCAATTTGTACAACATTTAATATGGCAAAACAAATTTACAGGTTGTCAAAATCACTTTGAAGTCTTTGAACATCAACCTATTTTTAAAATCTGTCATCTAGGTCAAAAAGAGGATTTAGATAAAGTTCAAGATTATTACAACCAACACCCTGACCCACGTTATCAATTGGTACGTTCTACTTCATGGTGTTTGGAATGTATGCCACCTCATACCTCAAAAGCAACGGGTATTAAATATATTGCCGATTTATACAATATTTCATTTGAAAATATTGCTGCTTTTGGTGATGAAATCAATGATATTGAAATGTTTAAATTTTGTGGCATAAGTGTTTTAATGGAAAATGGCAATCCTCAAGTAAAGCAATATACAAATTATAGTACCAAAAGTAATAATGAAGATGGTGTGGCTTATTTCATTCAAAAACACTTTCTAAATCAAAAGTCATTTTAAATATTTGGATATTTTCACAAAATTATTTAAGTAAAAATGAGTTTTATTAAATATAATGATATCATTAAAGTAGAAAAAGAATTTAAATTATCCGGCTTTCTTTAGGGTATAAAGATGAATACTAAAAATTAAGAAATAAAATCCTACAAATTTAAGGTTTTGTTTCTTTTTTTATTTTTTAGATTTAATCAGTTTTTCATAATCAAGTAAAACTATTTTGACTCAATCCTTTTTTATTTTCTAAAGTCAAATTACATAATGAATTTAGAACTAAACATTCATATTTTAAAATGCTTTTAATCATATAAGAAAGAATACCTTTTAATATTTAAATAGTGCAGTATAAAAAACGCACAAATATTTAACCTCCTCTGCTAATCACATAATAGTTTTAATTGCCAGTAAAAAAATAGGTCAACTGACCTATTTTCATTTATCCTAAATAAGATTAACGTTGTTTCTTTTGATTTCTTTTATAGACATAACTTGTAAAAAATGGAGTTAAAAAGGAAGTAATAATAACTGAAGCTGCAATTTGAGCTGCTGCTGTTGGTGCAATGGCTGCATATTTAGCGTCAACTTCTGCTAACGCTGCCGGATTAGCTACAGCACTGGCTGCAGTACTTGAAATTGCTGCCCCTGCAACACCAGAACCACCGGTTGCTTTATCAGCAAGCATTGTAAGTACACCAATAACTAATGAAGTAATTACCCCTAATAAAATCCCTGAAATACCACCTTGAACAAGTTGTGATAAAGACATATTTGCACCTAAAGCAAATCCTACAACAATAATACTTGGTGTAACACCGGCACTTAATGTCTTTTTAAGAAATGGACTTACACTTCCTAAAAGTAAACCTAAAACTAAAGGTAAAATAGAACCGATAATTGGACCAACAGATACACTTGCTAAACCTGCTGAACTTAAAACAATCATAGTGACTGTTGGACCTACACTAAGTGAAGTAATTCCTACTGCCCCTTTATCAGAATCGTCACCGTATTCAGAAGTAATTCCTGAATACAACGCATTATTAGCCACACTGATCCCACCAATGACAGCTAAAGAACTTAATCCTAATAAATTATCATTGAAGAAAAACGCAATCGCTAATCCTAAAAGTATTGCTAAAAGTATTTTTGTGACAATAATAACAGCACCTTTTTTAACTGCTTTAGGGGTACTTTTAATATCAATACTTGCCCCTAAAAAGAATAGAAATGCTCCTACTAAAGCACCTGTCCCTTTAACAACGTTGGTAAAGAAACTCCCCATTTGTAAAACTTGTGGACATAATGAATTAATTAATACACCAATTAACATTGGATAAACTATCGTATCACCCGGAATACGTGGAATTTTGAATGATTTCATATGAGTCTCCTTTTAATCTAATACAATTCCGCCATCACAGTCACCGATTTCGCCATTAACAAAACTTGCTGCATCTGATGCGAAGAATAAAATCATTTGAGCAATTTCAACTGGTTCAGCTGCACGACCTAATGGAATCATACTAATTACTTTTGCATTTTTTTCAGCGTCACTTGAAAGTGATTCTGTCATTGCAGTATGAGTAAATGATGGACAAACTGCATTACAGCTAATGCCAAATTTTCCTCCTTCTTTAGCAATAGCTTTAGTTAAACCATTTACCCCTGCTTTACTTGAAGCATAAGCGGCTGTTCCTAATAATCCGCCACCGATTTTACCGGCAACTGAAGAAATATTTGTAATACGTCCGCCACCTTCTTGAATAAAATATGGAAAAATTTCTGAACAAGTTGTAAAAGTTCCAGTTAAATTAATTCGTATAGTTCTTTCCCATTCTTCATCACTGATTTCTTGAAATGGTTTTTTACTAATCACTCCGGCACAATTAATTAATCCGGTAATATGTTCATGTTCACTAAAAATTTTCTTCATTGTTGAACGAATATTATTCGAATCACCTAAATCCATTTTATAAAATACAGCATGATCATTTAATTCTTTACATGTCGCATTACCAACTTCTTCGTTAATATCACAAATAATGACTTTTCCGCCACCTTCGACGATACCTTTAGCAGTTTCTTTTCCAATTCCTTGAGCTGCTCCTGTAATAATCACTGTTTTGTTTGTATAATCAAACATTATCAATTCCCCCTTTGTTTATATTTTCATTATAGACTTGTAAACATCTTGTGAAAATGTTATCATACACTAAAAAGCAATATATATTTTGTGCATACAGCACAAGAAAGGAAATATATGGAAGAACTACTACAAGCAACATTTCGCGGTGAAAGTATCGATTGTATCGTCAACCTCTGTGCCAAATTATTAAACAACCCTATTGTATTAATTAACAAAAGTTTTAATATCCTATCCTACTCTAAACAACTTTTAAGCACTGATATGACTTGGCTGCAAGCCACACAACGTGGATATATTACCGTAGAATTTGCAGCTACCCTTAATAATTGGGAAGATATTAATCAAGGTGAATCTTTTTTAGAAGTTGATGAAATTTCACAATTTAAAAGACGTTTTTATCAATTAATTTACCAAGGTAAATTAGTAGGATACTTAAACATTTTAGAAGAATTTACGCCTTATGAAAACATGAATGAAAAAGACATTTTACTCATCAAACAATTACTGTCAAAAGAAGTTTTCTTATTACAAAACCGTTATTCAAGTTCACATCATTTTGAAACAGAAGAAATATTAATGGGACTACTCGATCATCAATTTATTGATCGTCCTCATCTATTAGAACGATTGAAAAATAATCCTATTTTACTGACACAAAACTTTAAAGTCGCTTGCATCGACTTTACTCACGCAATTTCCTATAACGCTGGTAAAGATGAAATACAAGAAGGACTTAGAAAAATTTTAACTCAAAGTGTTTTACTATTTTGGGATAAATATTTAGTGATTTTAATCTTAGAAAAACTCCCCCTCAAACTTCTTACACAATTTTTAAATCAATATCAATTTACAATGGGGTTATCAGATTCTTTTACAGATATTTATTTGTTTACAGAACATTTAGACGAAGCCAAATCAGTATTAAGATTACAATATTTAGTTGATGATAAAAAAAGTATTATGACTTATGAACAATGTAAAATTTATCATTTATTTGAAAATATTGATGATAAACAATTAATTAAATACTGCCACCAAGATATTATTCGATTAAAACTCTATGATGATAAACATAATACCGATTATGTAAAAACTTTACTTGCTTATTTAACCTGTTTAAAAAGTTTAAACGAAACTGCACAGATGTTATATGTTCATCGTAATACCATTAGTTATCGTTTAGCACGTATCAAAGAAATTGGAAATCTGAAGTTGGATTCACCTTATCAAAATCTTAATTACCTTCGTTCATGTTTAATTCTTAAATACTTATACCACCATCAAAAACAAAATTAATTTATTAGCCACAAAATCATCTTTGCTTTCTATATTAATAGTTATCTATACTAATATTAACAATAATAAATAAGCGATTATTTTATGCTAATCTCATTATAGATGGGTACATCAATTTTTAGTTTTGTATTAGTTAAATCAAAAGAGAATGTATTTTGTAATGTAAATAAACAAAAAAAATATTCAAATAACAAAAAAGGTTCCAATTAGGGTTCTTACTTGATAATGAGTAAATAAAAATAGGAGGTTTCATATATTATTGAATCTATCGATAATATAAGAAATCTCCTTTAATATTTTACTCTAAAGTAAGAAAGAATCCCAATTAGAACCTCTTTCTTTGTTTTACTAGATAAAAAATCATATCCTATTTAAAACAACTTTATTCATATTACATGATTATTTAAGATGTGACAACATTCTTTATCTTACTCACTGATTTCCATAATTTCAGTCACATCTTCTTCAAGTAAATATCCAATTGATAATTGATCACCTACTTGAATAAATGGAATATTCTTTTCATCAACACTGATTTTTACACGATATTTTAAGCCATCACTATCTTTAATATAGTAAAAACTATTGCCATCAATCATGGAATTAGTAATACTTTGAACTGTAATTGTTTTGTATTTTAAATTTCCTTTATCGATTGGGGTATTAATCTGTTCATCACCTAAATAATTAAGTGCTGCTTGTTCAATTCCTTGTGAAGAATCTGTAACTACTACACGTTGATAATCTTGAACATCAACAAAGGCATACATTTTAACTAATCCTGCATTATCTTTTAATGAAATTAAATAAGTTGGTTTGTTATTTAAGTTAATTAATAAGGGGAAACTTGCAGTGTAATTCATTTGTTGAACTTGTCCTTTTGCACTTTCCATTGCTGAATATTCCTCAGCACCGGGAACAGCATAGAAAATTGTTTCTTTAGTTCTCATATTTGATAAGATAAATCCGATATTAGCTTCATCTGCTAATGCAGAGGTAATTCCGGTATATAAATAAATATCATCATCTTTAGCGATATAGTTATATCCTCTTGTTGTTTTCACAACATTTTTTTGTCCGATAATTGAATTAAAGAAACCATTGCGATATTTTCCCCAATCATCAGTTTGTTCAATTAATAAATTTGCCGGATAAACATGATCTACCCATGTCGGAACATCATTTACTTGATGGTAACTAGATTTACCTGTAATAGGATCTAAAATCACCACCCCTTTAATATCTTCTAATAAACCAATTCCTTTATATTTAAGAACCGGTACAATCCAAAAAGGTTCACCTTCTTCATTAAGTTCAAAATATTCTTCTCCAAACATAAAAGTAGGATATTGAAATCTTAATTTACGATATAAATTTTCATTAAACATCGCTGAAGGAACATATTTCATGCCTTGATCAAGTTTTGTTAATGTGGCATTCCCATCAACAGAATCTACTGAAATATATCCCTTAACTCCCTCTTTACGATTTGTAAAATATTTAAAAATACCGTTATATTCTAAAGGAGTGACTCTGACTACTCGACCTTTATAATTGATTTGTGTATATAACTCTGAAACATCAAATTGTGAAACTAACTCAGGCATTTGTCCCATGACACGATCCCCAAGTTTCATTGAAGAATCTCTATCTAATAGTGGTAATGTTGAAAAATCAACTTGTTTAATATCCGTCGTAAAATCACCAGACTCATCTACACTAATACGCTTTGCATACATTGAAGCATTGATTAAAGGTGAATAAAAGATATTTATTAAAATCACTGCTAATACAAAAACTCCTATTACTAAAGGTACTTTAGTCATTTTAATATCTAAAATTGTATGCCTTTGATATTTATTAATCATTTCTAATAAAGCATACATCCCGATAACAACGACTAAATAAATCCAAAATGGAATTGATTGAATATTAATTGGTGGAATCATAATATAAAATAAAATAGCGGCAAAAATCAACGTCACCAAGATATTCAAAATACGTTTTTTTGTCATAATATAACCTCCCAGTATGCGTTTATTATACACTAAATCGTTATAAAACTCTACTCTTTCGATATTAACCTAAAGCCACATCTAAAACCATCATTAAAACAAACCCGGCTAATACACTCATTGTTCCTAGATGTGAATGCTTTTGTAAACTCGCTTCAGGAATTAATTCCTCAACGACAACATACATCATCGCACCAGCTGAAAATGAAAGTAGCCACGGCATTAAATTAGAGACAACTCCAACTAAATAAGCAGCCAGTAAACCTCCAAAAATTTCCACAACACCTGAAAAGCTCCCCATTAAAAACGCCTTCACCGAACTCATACCAGACTTTTTTAAAGGTAATGAAACAGCAGCTCCTTCGGGAAAATTTTGTAATCCCATGCCTAAACAAATGGCAATGGCTAACGGCCAAGATGAAACTTCACCACTTAAACTACTTGCAATGGCTACACCTACTGCCATCCCCTCTGGAATGTTATGTAAAGTGACTGCTAAAACTAATAAAGTAGATTTTGTGAAATTTGATTTCATCCCTTCTACTTCATTACTTTGAGGGTGAAAATGCGGTAATACTAAATCCATGATATAAATAAAAATTACGCCTAAAATAAATCCTAATGTAGGAATAATCCACCCATTTGACAACTCTATCGAAGGTATTAATAACGACCAAACTGATGCGGCTGTCATCACACCGGCAGCAAAGCCCAAAAATATTTGATTAAAAAAAGGTTTAATTTCGTTTTTAAACAAAAATACTAAACCAGATCCCAATACTGTCATTAAACAGGTAAAACCTGTTCCTAATAATACCATTAAATATATATTCATATGATTCCTCCTATTGTTAGCTAAATCTAACTTTATTATATAAAATTTCTTCACAAATACAACTAAAATGATATTTAATATATTGAAAAAAATCACATATTTAATTTTATTCATGTATGATAATAAAAGAGGAGGAACTTTATGCTTACAATTGGATATATTGCAAATGGAAAAAGTACAAATCGTTATCATCTTCCTTTTGTACTTCAAAGAAAAGATAAAATTAAAGTCAAAACAATTTATGACTTAGATGTCATTAATGTGAAATGAAAAAAAATCGAAGGCATTCATTATACTTCAAATTTAAATGAACTACTCAATGATCCTTCAATACAATTAATCGTAGTATGTACGACTCAACTTTATCACTATGAATACGCCAAAATGGCTTTAATGCATGGAAAACACGTTCTTGTGGAAAAACCATTTATGATGACTTATGAACAAGCTAAAGAAATTTTTGCTTTAGCAAAAGAAAAAGGTTTATTAGTTCAATGTTATCAAAATAGGCGATATGATTCTGATTTTTTAACTGTTCAAAAGGTCATTGAAAGTCAAAAATTGGGAGAATTATTAGAAATAGAAATGCACTTTGATTATTTTAGACCTGAAGTTCCTGAAAATGTTCATGAATATCAATTTTTTAATAGTTATCTTTATGGTCATGGGTGTCATACTATTGATCAGGTTATTTCTTACTTTGGTAAACCGGATCATGTGCATTATGATGTTCGCCAATTATTAGGAAAAGGTCGTATGAATGATTATTTTGATTTAGATTTTTATTATGGAAATCTTAAAATTTCGATTAAATCTAGTTATTTTAGAATCAAAGAACGTCCAAGTTTTATTGTTTATGGTAAAAAAGGAATGTTTGTAAAAGTTAAAAAAGATCGTCAAGAAGAACATTTGAAATTATTTTATATGCCTAATCATGAAGATTTCGGTGTAGATTTACCTGAACATTATGGAGTTTTGACTTATCAAGATGAAAATGGAATGATTAAAGAAGAAACAGTCCCTAGTGTTAAAGGGGATTATGGGCGTGTTTATGATGCCTTGTATGAAACTATTATCAATGGTAAAGAACCGGTTGTAAAAGATGAAGAAACTTTATGGCAAATGGAAATTTTAGAAACCGGTGCTAAGTTATGTAAGTAAAAAAACCTGTTTTTACAGGTTTTTTTCAATATTTTTTATAACTTCTACTACTTGTTCAATTGAACGAGCATAATAACGATAGTTTAAAATATTGTCTTCTTTTAATAAGATTGCTGGAATATTAGCCCTTAATGCACCTCGTATATCAGCATTATAGTTATCACCAATCATTATTTTAGTCGAAGGTACTTCAAGTTTTCTTAATATCTCTTGATAAAATTTTATATTCGGTTTTTCATATTCCATAAACGCTGAGTTAAAAATTGTTTCAAAATATTGACTAATCCCTAATTGTTCACATAATTCATTTAACTCTGGAACATGGTTAGATGCAATTACATGAGTATAACCTAAAGCAGATAGTTTTTCCAAAGTTTCAATAGTATTTGGATACAAATGCCAATATTGTAAATCTAAATAATGTCCTTTAAACTCTTTAGCAATATTGCCAGCTTGCTTAACACCTAATTGTTTTAATGAATCTTCAATATATTGATCTACATATTCCCACCACTGTTTACCTTTAAATAATTGTTGATGTGATTTTTCAAACTCATGCCAAGGAAGTTTTCTTTGCATCATCGATTTAACAACTTCATAAGGAATATTTTGTTTATGTTTTTGAAGTAATTCAAATAAAGTTTGTGTCCATTTTCCATCACGATAGGCTAATGTACAATCAAAATCCCATAAAATATATTTCTTCATAATCTCACCTCTTATAATATTCGTATTATATACTTATTGTGCTCACTAATAAAGAGATATAAACAAAAAAAGTGGCAAGCCACTTTTTTAAGGTAACAAACGGTCTACTGATAAATATAAATCATACCAATCTTCTCTACTCATTAAAACATCACTTGCACGACATAAATCAATTAAATGCTCACATGAAGTTGTACCGGCAATTGGTTGCATTTTAGCCGGATGTCTTAAAACCCAAGCAACTGACATAGCACTTTTACTTAACCCGTATTTTTTTCCTAAAGTTTCAAGTTTTTCATTTAATTGTTGATAATCTTCATGATTTAAAAAAGAACCTTTTTCCCATGATGCTTGTAATATTGGCCATGGTTGAATAGTTATTTCATTTAAACGACAATAATCTAGCACCCCTCCATCATAATCAATTGATGGTAAATTAGATATATTTGCATTGATACCTGAATCAATCATTCCCGCATTAACGACATTGAATTGTAATTGATTGAAAATCAATTTATGTGATGTATATTTTTGAATTAATTCAATTTGATAAGGTGTCATATTCGATACCCCAAAATATCTAACTCTTTTAGTTTTATATAATTCATCAAAAGCCTCAGCAACTACCTCCGGTTCTATCAAAGCATCGGGACGATGAAGTAATAACACATCAATATAATCTGTATTTAAACGTTTTAAACTTTGATTTACAGATTCAATAATGTGTTCTTTTGAAAGATCGTAAAAACCAGATCGATTACCATATTTAGTTTGAATAATCATTTTCTTTCTTAATTCAGGTCGGCGTTTCAATACTTCACCAAATAAACTTTCTGACTTTCCACCCCCCATAAATATCTGCATGATCAAAGAAGTTAATTCCTAAATCAAGAGCAGTGGTAATTAATTTTTCTAATGAGGCAATATCCATATTTGAAATACGCATACAGCCTAATGCAATTCTTGAAACATTTAAATCAGTGTTTTTAATTTTAATATATTCCATTACCAAAACCTCCTGAAGTTATTTAACCATAAATTAGCATAATATTTTTATATTTCATATATTGAAAATAAATCCACATAACTTTCACACATTTTACCCACATCAACATTATATACTCATCTCATTAACTAAAAAAATGAAAGGACTTTATTATGAACAAAAAAATTAAATTAATTAAACGTATATTATTGATTTTCTCATTTTTAATGTTGGCTGCTTTTATATTCACTTTTATCTCATCTTTTATATATGCTAAATCTTTAATTGATTTAGGTAATCTTTCTTTAACAAGTGATTTAAGTAATATTATTAATTACATGATTGCAAATACTTTATCTTATTTATTTTATGCTTTAGCATTATTTGGAATTGCTTCTATATTAAATGTAGTTTCAGTTTCTAAAGAGGATATTAATGAAAATACACCAAGCGATGATACTAAAGATCAATCTAATGAAATGACTTCACAAGATAACATTAAAGATTAATCTTATGAATAAAAATATAGTATTTTAAAATAGCAATGATCAAATAAACTCAACGATTAAACTGCGTTATCCCCTCTTTACTGTACTAGCCGGTAAGCGGGGATTTTTTGCGATTCTTTATATTAATCATACTTATCAGCAATATAAAAAGTGACTACAAAGTAGTCACCATTAAAGTCATATCTCCGCTTAATTCAATTGCTTTTTCGTCATGACAAACAACAAAATGTGTTCCTAAATTAACTTCCATACCATTAACTTTTCCACTTCCTTTAATCACGCTGACTAAAGAAAAAGGTTCATTATGATTTAAAGTGGCTTCCCCTTTAATTTCATATTTATTTAAAGTAAAATATTTAGCTTTGATATAAGTTGTTTTAGTGTAAGTATCAGTAGTTTCTACTTGAATATCTTCCTTATTTAAAGCAGTGTAAGGTACTGTTGTGGTTTCAATTGACTCTTTAACATGAAGTTGTCTTTCATTACCATTTGCGTCTTTACGATGATAATCATAAACACGATAAGTAATATCTGAAGATTGTTGTGCTTCATAAATAAGTGAACCTGCACAGATGGCATGAATTGTTCCAGAAGGAATGTAATAGAAATCACCAGGTTCAATTTTAAATTGATTTAATAACTCATCATATGCATCATTTTCAATACATTTTACTAATTCTTCTTTAGTTTTTGCATGATGTCCCATAACCATTTGTGTATCTTTATCACAGTCTAATACATACCAACATTCTGTTTTACCTAATGAATTTTCATGCATTTTAGCGTAAGTATCATCAGGGTGAACTTGTACGCTTAAATTGCTATTAGCATCAATAATTTTCACAAGTAACGGAAATTCTTCATCTTTAATATCCCCAAATAATTCTTTATGTTGTTTAAATACTTGTGATAATGTTTGTCCCTTAAATTCTGTGTTTAAAATTTCGCAATCTCCATTTTTATGAGCTGAAATTGCCCAACACTCACCGGTTTGTAAAGAAGGAATGTCATAGTTAAATACATCTTTTAATTTATGACCTCCCCAAATCATTTCTTTAAAAACAGGTTTCATTAATAATATATGTCCCATATAATTATGCTCCTTCCATTATTTACAAGTAATAATTTTATACATTTTAAATCAAGAATGCAAGAAAAAAACTATCCTCAGATAGTTTAATTCTTACCAGCTCCTATTCCGTCTTTTAAGTGAATACGATATTGATAACATAACTTAGCAATGCTATAAATATGATCTGCCACCCTTTCAATATCCGTTAATATTTCACTATAAACTACACAAGCTTCGGCTGAAATTTCACCTTTTTTCAAACGTTTAATTTGATTTTCACGATAGCTTGCAATCAATTCATCAACCAATTCTTCATTTTCTACAATTTTATCAATATTAATCAACTCATCAATTAACTCTGCTTCATCAAAATATTGAATTGAACTTGATAAAACTTGTTGTAGTATTGTCAATTCTGTTTGTGCTTGATCGCTGTATTTTAAATTATTTGCTTTTGTATCGTCAAGATGTTGTGCTAAATTTTTCGCGTGATCTCCAATACGCTCAACACTACTTGTAATTTTAAACAATGCATTTGTTAATAATGAATCATTTTCATTAGAATCAGTTAAAGTTACTTTCGCATTAAAACGTGTAATTTCAGTATTTAAGTAATCAATGTATTTTTCATTACGTAAAATTTTATCATTATATTTATCAGTTGTATGCGTTAGTCCTTTCATGGCTAAAGTGATGTTTTCTTGTGCGAAGTCAAACATACGTCCGATTTCTTTAGTCATTTGTGTAATTGCTACAAAGTTAGGACTATCTTGTTCGGTAATATATACAGTTTGCATTTCATCTGTTTCATCATCTTGAACTGGTAAAATATGTTCTACTATTTTACATAATTGATTTCCAAAAGGGAGTAATAATAATGTAGTAGAGATATTAAATACAGTATGTACATTTGCAATTTGGCTTTGTACTGAATTAGGTGACAATGCAACGATGAAATCTGTAAACGGGAAAAGCATACAAATTGTTACAAACACTACTGTTCCAATTGTGTTAAACAGTAAGTGAATAATTGTTGCACGTTTTGCACCACGGCTTGCACCAAATGAAGCGATTATAGCAGTAATACAAGTTCCAATATTTTGTCCGAATAATACATAAATCGCACTATCTAATTGAATTGCACCACTTAATGCTAATGCTTGTAAAATTCCAATTGATGCACTTGAACTTTGAATAATCGCAGTAAAAATTGCTCCTGCCATAATTCCTAAAAATGGATTTTTAAAAGTAGTCATTAAATTTACAAATGGTTCATAATCTCTTAATGGTACCATTGCATCAGACATAAATCCCATTCCGATAAATAAAATTCCTAATCCAGCGACAATTTCACCGATATATTGAATACGTTTATTTTTGATAAACTGAATACAAAATACACCGGCAAATATAAGTATCGGTGCTAAATCTTGAACATTTAATGCAATTAACTGACCGGTAATGGTCGTTCCGATATTTGCCCCCATAATAATCCAAACAGCTTGGTTAAGTTTCATTAACCCAGAGTTTACAAAACCTACTACCATTACTGTTGTTGCAGAGGAAGATTGAATGACTGCAGTAATTCCTGCACCAATTAAAACTCCCACAAAACGATTTGAAGTAATTTTTTCTAAAATTTTCTTCAAACTATTTCCTGCTACGTTTTCTAATCCTACTGACATCATATGCATTCCATAAAGGAATAACCCTAGTCCGCCCAACATTGTAAATATACTAGTTACCGACACCTATGCCACATCCTTCTTTTTATTTTTTAAGTATATTGTTACTTTTGTTCCTTCTCCTAATTCACTTTCAATTCTTAAATATCCATCATACATTTGTGTAATATGTTTAACGATTGCAAGTCCTAATCCAGTTCCTTCAACTTTTTTAGTACGTCCCTTATCACAACGATAAAATCTTTCTGTGACATGGGCTAAATCATCACTAGCAATCCCGATTCCATTATCCTCAACAATAATATTAATTCCTGAATGACGAGGTGTAATTTTTAAACTCACCCAACCTCCAGTTTTCCCATATTTAATGGAATTAGATAATAAATTCATCAATAATTGATTAATTTGTTCTAAATCACCATAAAAATCAATATCTTCACTATGGTTAATAAGACTAATTTTTTTGTCATTGGCTAATGGTGTCAATGTATGAAAAATATCTTCGATCATAAGTTTTAAATGAATCGGTTCAAAATTAACCGAATTTTGCTGACTTTCTAATTTAGAAATTGTCAAAATATCTGTAATTAGTTTCGTCATATTTCTTGTTTCTTTCAAAATTCTATCTAAAAACTGCTGTTTTTGTTTTTCGTCTACTATTAAGTTTTGATTTAATAATTCTGTATATCCTTGAATAGAAGTAAGTGGTGTTTTAAGTTCATGAGAAGCATTGGCAAAAAATTGTTGTTTCATTCTCATTGCCTGAACTTGTTCAGTATCATCTAAAAATAATAAAATAGTCCCATTTTTATATACACCGCTATCAATTTTAGCTTTGTGTAATGAGTAATGGCGTTCATTAAACGAAAATGCTTCAATTTCATTTTTACTTTTGATTAAATCTACAATTGCTTGATCATTGATATAGCATTCAATTAAGCTTCCTTTTTCAATATCTTGACAATTAAAAATATGATTCATTGCTTGATTAATTAATAAAACATGATATTTTTCATCAATAATCATCATACCCTCTTGCATGAAGTCTAAAATATAATGTATTTTATTTTTTTGTCTTTTTAATGATGCCTCAGTTTGATTAATTCGATTTGCAAGTTTATCAGTTACCATTGCAATATCATTTAACTCATCATATTCATAAATATCTTTTTCAAATTGCGGTTTATGTACCTTCATACTCAATAATTGATGGGAAATATTTTCCAACGGTTCACTGATTTTTTTAGCCATTAACTTAGAAAAAATAAGTGATAATGATAATGAAATGACAATTCCTAAGGTAATTGCCGGTAAAGAGAGTTTCACATAATCCCATGCACCATTAAAAGGCACAGCTAGTCTTAAAATATAACCTTGATCGCTTAAAAATGCAACGTATAACATATTTGTTTTCATTGTGCTTGAATAACGAACTTCATGTCCTACTCCATTTTTTAAAGTATCTTGAATTTCTTGACGATCAGCATGGTTTTCTTCTATTTCATTTACAGCAGAATCTGCAACCACATTTCCCTCTAAATCAATCATTGTAATTCTACTATCGTTTCCTAATGTTCGATCATTAATAATCGCAATTTGTGTTTTTAAATCTTGGTGATAATCTATTGCATAATCTACTAAATGTAAACTATACAGCATACTTTTAACATTGTTGTTAAAAGCGGCTTTTGAAAATACATAACTTGAAACCACACAACATAAAAATAATGCGACGACGATAATTAAATTGACATATCTAAATATTGTCTTTTTCATCAGTTGGTCCTATAAAACGATAACCTACGCCTCTTACTGTTTTTATATAATCACCTAAGTGACCCAATTTTTCACGTAAATGACGAATGTGTACATCAATAGTACGTGTATCTTCACTACCACCATAACCCCAAATTTTATTAAGTAATTCTTCTCGTTCTAAAACTTGATTATGATTAATCATCAGTAAAAGTAATAATTCATATTCTTTATAAGTCAGTTCAATTAATTCTCCATCACGATACACATCACGTGTTTCTTGATTAATTGAAATTTTACCCATTGATACAATTTTAGAATCATCAGATTTCATCTTACTGCGCCTGATTAAGGCTTTTACACGAGCACATAATTCTAATACCGAAAATGGCTTAGTCATATAATCATCTGCCCCAACTTCTAGCCCTGTAATTTTATCTACTTCACTATCTCGTGCAGTTAAAATTAAAACAGGTAAATCACTCACTTTCGCTTTTGAACGAATTGCTTTTACAGCACTGATTCCATCCATTCCAGGTAACATTAAATCAAACACTGCCACTTGTGGCATATCTTCTTCAACGTGTTTTAAAGCTTCTTCTGCATTATTAAAGTCTTTTACAATAAAGTTATAACTATTTAATGCAATCTTAATTAAATCTCGAATGTTGTCATCATCTTCTATAATATAAATTAGTTTTTCCATATTTATCTACCTCAATTAATATTAAATCAAAAAAATACAACAATGCAAAGACTTTTACTGTTAATATTACGTTAAATTTTTTACCCATAATATTAACACTATTATACCAAAATTATAATATTCAAAAAAGTATTATTTTAATATTCGCTAAATAATTGTCGAATTTTTTTAAAATCTGTCGTTTGAGTTAAACAAAGCATTAACAATACACGTGCTTTTTGAGGAGATAATGTATTACTTGGAATTGTGACTTGCTTAGGATCAAAAACATCACTATCAAAAACAATACCGTTAGTCACTCGACTTGAACGGACAAAGATAATCCCTTTTTGAGATAATTCTTCTATTTTTAAAAGCCAATTTTTCGAATAATTTCCACTCCCGCTTCCTACAATTATAATTCCTTTACAATAAGTCGCAAGACTCTCTAATACTTTTATTGAAGCACCAACATGATAATAGGCAATTCCTACCTCAGGTAAAGTTTCTAATGGTTTTGCGCTAAAAATTGATTGTAAAGTATGTTTTTTATAAGAGCGTGTAAAAAAGTAGGCTTGATCATCACGCATATATCCTAAACACCCAAAGTCTTTAGAATAAAAAGCATCAGTTTTAAAATTGTTTTCTTTTTGAATGTCACGTCCTGAATAAATGGTATCTGAAAAAACTGCCATTACACCATGTCCCATGGCATCTTGACTACAAGCTAAAGCAACTGCTTGATATAAATTCATCGGTCCATCAGCAGAAGTAGATGTAGCAGGTCGCATTGCGCCAGTGAAAACAACAGGTTTATACGTTTTTAAAGTTAAGTTTAAAAAATATGCCGTTTCTTCTAATGTATCGGTTCCATGTGTCACTACAATTCCATCAATGTTATCATCTAACACTAATTCATTAATATAATGATTTAAACTTACCCAATATTCATTATTCATTTCATTGCTATCTATATTTAAAAATTGTGTTGCTTTTAAATTAGCCAAACTACTCAAAACTGGTATAGATTGGATAATATTTTCAATATTAATTTCACCTGCTTGATAAGTTGCGCTTTTGCCACTATCACCCACACCTGCAATCGTTCCACCGGTTGCAACAATCATTATATTTTTCATTGTTTCCCTCCATTTTTACTGTTTAAATGCACTCGTGATAAACTTGGCATAAATGCTAATGTTTTATTTAAAATTGATTGATCATGCATAATAATATCAGGAATACAAATAACTGGAATATGTGCTTCATTTGCCGCTAAAATACCATTTTTAGAATCTTCAAACACAATCGCATCTTCTTGTTTAACATGGCATACTTCGCAAGCTTTGATAAATAAATCGGGATTAGGTTTTGTAAAAGCAACTTGATCTCCACCAATAATTTTATCAAAATATTGTGTTATATTAGATAAGTTTAAATAAGTGCGGATTAAATCTGTATGAGAAGAAGAAGCAACCACACATTTAATATTTAAATCTTGTAAATGATTGAGGAGTTTAATTAATCCTTCTTTAATAGACAATCCTTCTGTTTTAATTGTATTTAATAATAATTGTTCAAATTCTTCATCAATTTGTTGGTAAGGATAATCTTTTCCAAAATGATTTAATAAAATTTCTTTAGCATTTGCTCCACTTGTTCCGATTAATTGATAAGCAATTTCTTCACTCATTTCATAACCAAAATCACGATTAGCTTTAATTAAAGGTTGAATACATTGTCTTTCTGTATCAAACATTAAACCATCCATATCAAAGATAGCCAATTTCACCTGTTTTTCAATTAAATCAATCACACAATCTAAGGATGGAACTGTTGCATAAGTTAAATTAAAAATGTCACGAGAATGGTAAATTAGATCCGGTACACAAATAACAGGAATATTAGCATTACGAGCTGCAAGAATACCGTTTTTTGAATCTTCTAAAACAATTGCTTCTTGTGGAAGTATTCCAAAATAAACACAAGCGTTTAAAAATATTTCAGGGTGAGGTTTACTATGTTCAACTTGATCCCCGCTAATGACATAATCAATATAATGATTCACATTAGCCATTTTCAAATTACGTTCTATGACATCTTTATTTGAAGAGGATGCTACTGCAACATAAATATGTTTCATTTTGGCATATTCAAGTAATTCAATTAGTCCTTTTTTGATGCCTATTCCATGATGATTATAATAATCTAAGCAAAGTTTTCCCGTTTCCTCACTAATTTGTTTATAGGGATAACTTTCACCAAAATGGTTAATTAAAATAGATTTGTTTCTTTCTTTGTTCCCTCCAAGCATTGAATTATATAATTCCTCTGGTACGACATAACCATGTTCTAAAGCGACTTGCAAATAAAAATGTTTACTAATTGATTCACTATCAAACATTAATCCATCCATATCTAATATGATTAACTTAGGTATTTTCATCACACATCTCTCCTTTATTCTTAATTTTTATTATACAAAAAAAGAAGCCTATTTTAAAGACTTCTTTCTCATAGAAATTTCTTTTATATGCTCTTTGGTGTATCCTAGTAAAATATTAGGATTATTTGAACTCATATAGTGATAACTTTCATTAACAGCGTTGTAGACCTCTTGGCTTGGAAGTACTGACATTAAAGTATGTTTTTTAAAATCTTTGGTCATGACGATTAAACTTACTTCCATTGTGATGACAAAGAATGCTTTTCGCTTGCGAACATAAGTCCAAATAATATCATTGTTACTTACAATATGACATCTTGCTCCATTACCGATAATATAATTCTTTAAAATTAATAAACGTGCTTTTGGATAAATGGCTACCGGATTATTTAGTTCTTCTAAGAAGTCTTGTGAGTTATTTAAAACTAGTGTATTAACAATTTTATTTTTTGTTTTGAGGTAAGTCCAAAGTTTAGCTAAACCAAAGGCTATAAATAATGGAATTAGACTTAAAGCATCGATGACTAATATTGTATCGTAAATATCTCCATAGGGACTAGCATTTAAATCGAGATAGTTAAATCCGATAAAATCTGAAATATTAATCGCATCATAGATGTCTGTTTCAAATCATTCATTAAAAGCTTGGGCAACTATTTCATACATATCTTCACTGATAGTCATAGGCATACCTTTAACTTGAAAATCAACTGGTTCATCTAAATGACCATAACTATATTCTAAACAAGCGAGCATTTGTTCACTTGGTTCAGAGTAGTTTTGGATTAAAAAAAAATTTTCACCATCGTGAACTAAATAGAATTCCTCTATCCCTCTGGTCATCATGACATCACTCATTGTATCTATATTAAGGTAAGAGTAATTAGTGGATTGATAAGGATCAAATAGAGTTGAGGTGGGTTTGTTTAAATCAAAAAATATGAGTAGACCAGTTGAGAATATCACTGCACTTAAAACAATGTAAAATACGATATTGATAGATCTTTCAGGAATTAAGTGGTTAATTTTATTTCTAATTTCTTTCATTTAATCATCTTCTTAAAAAAATATAGCATATTTATCACAAATTTTATATCTAATTTTCAATTATCCGCATAAACACTATACTTTCAAGCACTTTGAGGTATAGAAAAACACTCATTTTACCACGAATTTACCACG